>CAZSWL010000055.1:0-11601 GCA_964610725.1 uncultured Bauldia sp. | reverse complement strand
CTCGTCAACAGCGACGGTTCGCTCGTCACCCGGGCCGAGAGCTCGCTGCGCGAGCGCTTCCCGGCGCCGGTGGTGAAGGCCATCGAGCAGGCGAAGAAGAACCCCGACCAGGTGGTGATCGTCGCGCCCGGGCTGACCAACATCATCGGCGGGATCACCGACCTGAGGAGCTACAACGACATTTTCCTCTACGCCGCGCGTCCGCTCGATCCCAAGGTCGTCCGCTATCTGGCGATGACCAACGACAATGTCGCCGAATACCGCACGCTTGAGGCGACCCGCTTCGGCACGCAGATCGCCTTCGCCATCCTCTTCCTCGGCGTCACCGTGGTGGTGCTGCTGTCGGCGATCTGGCTGGGCATCGGCTTCGCCAACCGGCTGGTGGCGCCGATCCGGCACCTGATCGACGCCGCCAAGGAGGTCTCGCGGGGAAACCTGAGCGCCTCGGTCAATCCGCGCAGCCGCGACGGCGATGTCGGCGCCCTGGGGTCCACCTTCAACACCATGACGGCGCAATTGCGCAGCCAGCGCGAGGAGCTGGTCGCCGCTTCGAACCAGATCGACGCCCGCCGCCGCTTCACCGAAGCGGTGCTGGCCGGCATATCGGCCGGCGTGGTGGGCATCGACGGCGAGGGGCGCGTGACCATCGTCAACCGCACCGCGCTCAATCTGTTCGGCGCCACCGAGAAGGAAGCGATCGGCACCTCGGTCGTCGACCTCATGCCCCAGCTGCTTGCGGTGGTGTCGACGGCGCAGCGCGACGCGCGCCTCGAGCATCGCGATCAGATCACCATCAACCGCGACGGGCGCGAACGCACGATCAACGTGCGCGTGACCACCGAGCGCGGCGAAGGGGAGCAGCACGGCTACGTCATCACGCTCGACGACATCAGCGATCTGGTGGCCGCCCAGCGCTCGACCGCCTGGGCCGACGTGGCGCGCCGCATCGCCCACGAGATCAAGAACCCGCTGACGCCGATCCAGCTCTCGGCGGAGCGGCTCAAACGCAGATTCGGCGACAATATCGGGGAGGGCCGCGACGTCTTCGAACAATGCACCGACACCATCATCCGGCAGGTCGGCGACATCGGTCGCATGGTAGACGAGTTCTCGTCGTTCGCCCGCATGCCCAAACCGGCGATGGTGCCCGGCAACCTGTCAGAGGTCATCCGCGAGGCGGTCTTCCTGATCAGCGTCGCCCAGCCCGAGATCGCTTTTGCCATCGACCTGCCGGAAGAGCCGCTGATGGCGCGGTTCGATCCCCGGCTGATGACGCAGGCATTGACCAACGTGGTCAAGAACGCGACCGAGGCAATCGCGGCGGTGCCCGCCGACCAACGCGACGAGGGCCACATCACGGTTTCCGCCCGCGGCGACGACGGCTCGGTGGTTGTCGACGTGGCCGACAACGGCATCGGTTTTCCCAAGAACAATCGTCACCGGTTGCTGGAGCCGTACATGACGACGCGCGACAAGGGTACCGGGCTCGGATTGGCGATCGTGGCCAAGATCGTCGAAGAACACGGTGGCCGGCTCGAGATGCTCGACGCACCGGCGGTGGCTGCCGGCGGCCACGGCGCCCTGATCCGGATCATGCTGCCGCGGCTGGAGACGGCCACGACGAGCGAGACCGGGACGCCGGGCATGCAGGTTCCAGCGGCGGTCGGTTGAGGGACGGGAAGGGCGATGGCATCGGATATTCTGATCGTTGACGACGAAAGCGACATCCGCGAGATCGTCTCGGGCATCCTCAGCGACGAAGGCCACGGCACGCGCACGGCGGCGGATGCGGACGAGGCGCTGGCCCAGATAGCGGGGCGACGTCCGTCACTGGTCTTTCTCGACATCTGGCTGCAGGGCAGCCGCATGGACGGGCTGAGCCTGCTCGACGCGATCAAAAGCGAGCACCCCGACCTGCCGGTGATCATGATCTCGGGCCACGGCAACATCGAGACGGCCGTGTCCGCCATCAAGCGCGGCGCCTACGACTACATCGAGAAGCCGTTCAAGTCGGACCGGCTGGTGCTGGTCGCCGAGCGGGCGCTGGAAGCCTCGAAACTGCGCCGTGAGGTGAGGGTGCTGCGCGAGCGCACCGGCGACGCCAACCAGCTGCTCGGCCGTTCGCCGGCCATGAACCATCTGCGAACTCTGCTCGAGAAGGTGGCGCCGACCAACAGCCGGGTGATGATTTCCGGCGGCTCGGGGGTGGGCAAGGAACTGGCGGCGCGCACCATCCATGAGCTGTCGGGGCGTGCCGGCGGACCGTTCGTGGTGCTCAACGCCGCCACCATCACGCCGGAGCGCATGGAGCACGAGCTGTTCGGGACCGAGCCGGCCAACGGCGCCAGCCGCAAAGTGGGGGCGCTGGAAGAGGCGCACGGCGGCACCCTCTACCTCGACGAAGTCGGCGACATGCCGCGCGAGACCCAGAACAAGATATTGCGGGTGCTGGTCGACCAGACCTTCCAGCGGGTCGGCGGCGCCAACCGGGTCAGCGTCGACGTGCGCATCGTATCCTCGACGGCGCGCGACCTCGAACGGGAAATCACCGAAAACAGCTTCCGCGAGGACCTTTTTCACCGCCTGGCGGTGGTGCCGCTCAGGGTGCCGCCGCTGACCGAGCGCCGCGAGGACATCCCGCTGCTCGTGCGCAATTTCGTCGAACAGATTTCGCGGGCAACCGGATTGCCGCAGCGGATGATCGGCGAGGACGCCATGGCCGTGCTGCAGGCGCACGACTGGCCGGGCAACATCCGTCAACTACGCAACAACGTCGAGCGGCTGATGATCCTCGCTCGCGGCGACCCCGGCGAGACAATCACCGCGGATCTGCTACCGGCCGAGATCGGCGAGATGTTGCCGACCACGCCGGGGCGGGCGGGGGGCGAGCACCTGATGTCGTTGCCGCTGCGCGACGCTCGTGAGATCTTCGAACGCGAATATCTCACCGCCCAGGTCAATCGGTTCGGCGGCAATGTTTCGCGCACGGCCGAATTCGTCGGCATGGAACGCTCGGCACTTCATCGTAAATTGAAATCGCTTGGCGTCGGATAAGGGCAGCGGGGGACCGGTTCCGCCATGCGGGTGGTAATTTGCGGCGCCGGCCAGGTCGGCTACGGCATCGCCGAGCGATTGGCCGCCGAGGACAACGACATCTCGGTCATCGACACCTCGGCCCAGCTCGTCCAGGCGATTCGCGACACCCTCGACGTGCGCGGCTTCGTCGGCCACGGCGCCCATCCCGATGTTCTCGCCCAGGCCGGCATCGAGCAGGCCGACATGGTCATCGCAGTCACGCTGTTCGACGAAGTGAACATGGTGGCGTGCCAGGTGGCGCATTCCCTGTTCAACGTGCCGACCAAGATCGCCCGCATCCGCGCCCAGAGCTACCTGCAGCCGCACTGGCGCGACCTGTTCGCCTCAAACCACCTGCCGATCGACGTGATCATCTCGCCCGAGGTCGAGGTCGGCGAACTGGTGCTGCGGCGGCTGGCGCTGCCGGGGGCGTTCGACACCGTGCGTTTTGCCAACGGCGACGTGGTGGTCGTCGGCATCGTCTGCGCCGAGAACTGTCCGGTGGTCGACACGCCGCTGGCGCAGCTGACCGAGCTGTTCCCCGATCTTACCGCGGTGGTCGTCGGCATCGGACGCGGCGGCAGGCTGTTCGTGCCGCATTCTTCCGACTCGATGGCGGTCGGCGACCAGGTCTACGTCGTCGCCGAAAGCAGCCAGATCGGACGCGTGCTCGGCATCTTCGGCCACGAGGAACAGGTGGCCAACCGGGTGGTCATCGCCGGCGGCGGCAACATCGGTCTCTACGTCGCCGCCATGATCGAGGCGCGTGGCGCCGCGGCGAGGGTCAAGATCATCGAATCGAATCGCGAGCGGGCGATCGCCATCGCCGACCAGCTCAAGCGTACCGTCGTGCTGCACGGCAGCGCCCTCGATCAGGATATCCTCACCGAGGCCGACATCCAGGACGCCGATACGATGGTGGCGCTGAGCAACGACGACGAGGTCAACATCATCGCCTGCGTCATGGCCAAGCGACTGGGCTGCCGCAGCAACATGGCGCTGATCAACAACCGCGCCTATCCCGCCTTCACCGACATGCTGGGCATCGACGCCACCGTCAATCCACGCTCGGTCACCGTGTCGAAAATCCTCCAGCATGTGCGACGCGGCCGAATTCGCGGCGTCCATTCGATCGAGAACGGCCTCGCCGAAGTGATCGAGGCTGAGGCGCTGGAAACCTCGCCGCTGGTCGGCAAGCCGTTGCGTGAGCTCGACCTGCCCGCCGACGTCCGCGTCGGCGCGGTCTATCGCGAGGGCAAGGTTATCGTTCCCGACGGCGACACACAAATCGCAGCCAAGGACCGGGTGATCGTGTTCGCTACAGCCGACCGGGTACGTCAGGTCGAGCAGATGTTCCGCGTCAGCCTCGAGTTCTTCTGACCGCCGCAGATGATCGGCGTCCTGCAAATCCTGTCGCAGGTGCTGGGCGGGCTGGCCTTCGCGCTGTTGGCTCCGGCGGCGGTGGCGATGGCCGGCGAGGAGGGGGTCGCCTACAGATTCCTGGTGGTGGCCGGCCTCATCGGCTTTGTCGCCGGTGCCATCTATTTCGCGCTGCACGGCCGGGCGCGCACAATCGGCCGGGCGGATCGGTTCGTTCTTGTCGTCGGCGTGTGGACGGCGGTACCGCTGATCGCCGCCCTGCCGATCATGCTGTCGACCAGTGCCGGCTATCTGGCCGCACTGTTCGAGGCGGTCTCGGGGTTCACCACCACCGGTGCCAGCGTGTTCGGCTCGCTGGAGGAGGTCGGTCGCGCGGTCGTCTTTTGGCGGGCCGAACTGGAATGGCTGGGTGGACTGGCGACGTTGTTTACCTTCGTGCTGGTGCTGGCACCGGCCGAGCTCGGCGGGCTTTCCGGCCGCGGGCTGGCGATGATCGGCGGTTTCGGCGAGCCCGGAGCCGGACGCTCACGCGAGGTCATGCGCGCCGTCGCGACCATCTACACAACCCTGACCGGGCTCTGCATCATCCTGCTGTTCATCGGCGGCGTGCCGGCCTTCGACGCCATCTGCCTGGCCTTCGCGACCGTGTCGACCGGCGGCTTCATGCCGATCGACGGCACGGTGGCGGCCTACGGCAGCCGTTTCGTCGAGTTCGTCGTGCTGGCCTTCATGCTCATCGGGGCGACCAGCATCACCTGGCAGCAAATGCTGGTCGACGGGCGGCGGACGCTGCTTGCCGAGCATCGCGAGAGCTACTGGGTGATCGGGGTGGCGCTGGCCGCCGGCGTCCTCTACGCGATGGCGTTCGCCGGTTCGGAGAACGTCTTCGCCGCCCTCAGCGACGGTCTGTTCACCGGGGTCTCGATCGTCAGCACCTCCGGCTTCGAGACGCAGCCGGCGGCCATGGCAGCGTTGCCCGACCCGATCGTGCTCCTGCTGGCGCTCGCCGGTGCGGCATCGCTGTCCACGGCCGGGGGCCTCAAATTCTACCGGATCGGCGCGATGGTGGTGCAGTCGTCGCACGAATTGAAGCGGGTGATCTTCCCGCACAGCGTGCGCAGCACGCGCTTCGGCAGCCAGCCCTACGACCTCCAGCGGATGAAGGCGATCTGGGCAAGCCTCGGGCTGTCGCTGGTGGTGATCGTGGTGGCTGCCCTGCTGCTGTCGCTCAGCCTACCGGGCTTCGACGCGGCGCTGCTGGCGGCCGTGGCGGCCTTTTCCAACATCGGCCCGCTCTATTCGCCGCAATGGCCGATGGCCGGAGGCTGGCCCGGTTTCGGCGCTTTTGACGACTGGTCGAAGGTGGTGATGATCGTCACCATGATCCTCGGCCGGCTCGAGGTGATCGTGGTGCTTGCCGCGATCAACCCGGCCTACTGGCGTTCTTAGGGAGTGAGCGAGCATGTCCAGGATCGCATACGTCAACGGCCGCTACCTGCCCCACGGCGAGGCCGGCGTGCACGTGGAGGATCGCGGCTACCAGTTCTCCGACGGGGTCTACGAGGTCTGCGAGGTGCGCGGCGGGCGTCTGGTCGACGAGCGCCGTCACCTGGCGCGGCTGGCGCGCTCGCTCGGCGAGCTGAAGATCCGCCGGCCGATGACCGATGCCGCGCTCGGCGCGGTGATGCGCGAGGTGGTGCGGCGCAACCGGGTGGTCGACGGCCTGGTCTACCTCCAGATCACCCGCGGGGTGGCGCCGCGCGAGCACGCGTTTCCGCCGTCAGCCGTGCGGCCGAGCGTTGTCGTCACTGCCCACGCCATCAGTGCGGCGCCGCGCCTGAAACGGGCGGAGGAGGGGGTGGCGGTGATTACCGTGCCCGACAACCGCTGGACGCGGGTCGACATCAAAAGCGTCTCGCTGCTGCCCAACGTGCTCGCCAAACAGACGGCCCGCGAGGCCGGCGCGTTCGAGGCGTGGTTCGTCGACGGCGACGGTTTCGTCACCGAGGGCTCGTCGACCAACGCCTGGATCGTCACCGGCGATGGCGCCATCGTCACCCGCTCCGCCGATCGCGGCATCCTGCGCGGGATTACCCGCAGCGTGCTCATGGACCTGACCAGCCGCAAGCGGCTGAGGGTCGAGGAGCGCCCGTTCACCGTCGCCGAGGCTCTGGCCGCGCGCGAGGCGTTCATTACCTCGGCGACCACCATCGTCACCCCGGTGGTCACGATCGACGGCAAGGCCATCGGCGACGGCCGTCCGGGACCGGTCGCGCGCCGGCTGGCGCGCGAGTTCCACGGCCATGCGGAAACAGCGCCGTTGCGGGCTTCCCCGGCGACCTTCGGCGGTTCGCGCCGGCGGGCGAAAATTGGCAGGTGACGCGGGCGCCAACTCCCGGCAAACTGGCGGGGCGACACGACCTCAGACGCGACCACCAAAAAACAGCACGAGCGAACAAGATGGCTGACCGCGCACAGAACCTGCAGGACACCTTTCTCAACCACGTCCGCAAGAACAAGACGCCGCTGACGATCTTCCTGGTCAACGGCGTCAAGCTCCAGGGCATCGTCACCTGGTTCGACAACTTCTGCGTCCTGCTCCGCCGCGACGGGCATTCCCAGCTGGTCTACAAGCACGCCATCTCGACGGTCATGCCGGCGACGCCGGTGCAGTTGTTCGAGCCCAACGACGAGGCGATGTCGCAGCGGGAGACGGATTGAGCGAGGCCGCCGGCAGACAGGGGCGCGCCACGGCGGTCGGCGGACCGGGCGCGGCGCCTGAACGGGCGCTGGTGCTGGTGCCGGTCGCCCGCGGCCGGGACAACGGGCGCGACCGTGCTGCGCGCCTGGAAGAGGCGAGCGGCCTTGCCCGCGCCATCGACCTCGACGTGGTCGATGCCGTTGCCGTGACGGTCGCCGATCGCCGTCCGGCGACGCTGTTCGGCAAGGGCAAGGTCGACGAGATCGCCGCCCGCGTCGCTGCCGACAACATCGGCCTGGTCGTCGTCGACGGCACGCTCGCCCCGACGCAGCAGCGCAACCTCGAGCGGGCCTGGAACGCCAAGGTTATCGACCGCACCGGTCTCATCCTCGAGATCTTCGGCGAGAGGGCGAGCACGCGGGAAGGGCGCCTGCAGGTGGAGCTAGCCCACCTCAACTACCAGAAGAGCCGTCTGGTGCGCAGCTGGACTCACCTCGAGCGACAGCGCGGCGGCTTCGGCTTCCTCGGCGGCCCCGGCGAGACCCAGATCGAGGCCGACCGCCGCATGATCGAGCGGCGCGTCGCCCGCATCGAAGAGGACCTCAGCACGGTCGCCACCCGGCGGCGCCTGCAGCGCAAGACCCGCAAAAAGGGCAGCGAGGCCCTGGTCGCGCTGGTCGGCTACACCAACGCCGGCAAATCGACGCTGTTCAACGCGCTCACCAAGGCTGGCACCTTCGCCGACGCGCGGCTGTTCGCCACCCTTGACCCGAAGCTCAGGCGCATCGTCCTGCCGCACGGCGCGGTCGCCGTGCTGTCCGACACGGTCGGCTTTGTCGCCGATCTGCCCACCGCGCTGGTGGTGGCCTTCAAGGCAACGCTGGAAGAGGTGGCGGCGGCTGATCTCATCCTCAACGTGCGCGACATATCCCACGCGGACAGCGAGGCGCAGGCGAAGGACGTGGCGGCGGTGCTCGCCGAACTCGGCGTCGACGCCCGCGCGCCAGGCCGCGTCATAGAGGTGTGGAACAAAATCGACCTGCTGCCGCCGGCGCGGCGGCCGCCGCGGGTGGTTCCGGCGCTGGTCAATGGCGAAGGGCGGGCGCCGGCGGCGGTGGCGGTGTCGGCGCTGACCGGCGAGGGACTGCCCGAGCTCCTCGACCTGATCGAACAGTGCATCGTCGGCGGCCGGCAGACGTTCGTGGTCGATCTGGCGGGGGAGGCGCTCGCCAACCTGCATCTTCTCTACGAGATGGGCGAGGTGGTGGAGCGCACCGATACCCCGGACGGGGCCACCCACGCGCGGGTGCGGGTGCCGGCGGAGCGGACGGCGCTCTTCCGCCGCTCGTTCCCCACGGCAAGCCTGATCGCCTGAGGCGCTTGCCGGCTCAGCCTTCGGCCTTGGCCCGCTGCCAGAGGCCCTCCATTTCCTCAAGACTGGCCTCGACCGGGGTGCGGCCTTCGGCGGCAAGTGCCCGCTCGACGGCGGCGAAGCGGCGGGTGAACTTGCGGTTGGTGCGGCGGAGCGCCTGGTCGGGGTCGAGCTTGAGATGGCGGGCAAGGTTGACGGCGGCGAACAGGAGGTCGCCGATCTCGTCGGCAAGCCGCTCGCGCGGCCCATTGCCGTCGAGCTCCGCTTCGATCTCGCCGATTTCCTCGCGCAGCTTGGCCACAACGGCCTTCGGATCGTTCCAGTCGAAGCCCACGGTCGATGCCTTCTCCTGGAGCCTGACGGCGCGCAGAAGGGCCGGAAGGGGGAGCGCCACCCCATCGAGCAGGCCGGCACCGGCCTCGCCGCCCTTGTCCCGTCGCTCCGCCGCCTTGGCCCGCTCCCAGAATCCCTTGGCGGCGCCGGCGGCGCGCGCCTCGGCGTCGCCGAACACGTGCGGATGGCGACGGATCAGCTTCGTCGTGATTGCCTCCACCACGTCGGCAAACGCGAAGCCGCCGACCTCTTCGGCCATGCGCGCGTGATAGACGACCTGCAGCAGCAGGTCGCCGAGCTCGTCGCGCAGCTCCGCCATGTCGCCGTCGACGACGGCTTCGGCAACCTCGTAGGCCTCCTCGATCGTGTACGGAGCGATGGTCGCGAAGGTCTGCTCGATATCCCACGGGCAGCCCGTGTCCTTGTCGCGCAGCGCCGCCATGATCTCGATCAGGCGCGAAACGTCGCGTGAAGGTGTCATGCCGTTCTCCGGGCCGAAAGGACGATGTCGGAGCGTATCAGGGACTGCCGGCTGATGGGCCTGCTTCCACGGCCGCCGTCCACATCATCCGCCAAAGCCGAAGCTCCAGGTCAAAGTCGCATAAGATATATTATGGAACCATCGGACCACACATAGGACCACAGTGCGGCCGCACAATTGGCTTCGTCACGGGCCGAAAGCGATGGTCATACCGTCGAAGGCGGGCTCGACGGGCGGCGGCAGGGCTTGCCGCAGCGTCGCGTAGTCGAGGTCGCCGTGCAGATGGGTCAGCACGGCGCGGCGCGGGTTCATGCGGCTGATCCACGCGACGGCTTCGGCGACGCTGAAATGACTCGGGTGCGGCCGGTGACGCAGCGCGCCGACAATCCACACGTCGAGGCCCACCAGCCACGGCAGCGATTCGTCGGGCAGATCGCTGACGTCGCAGGAATACGCCAGGCCACCGATGCGAAAGCCGAGGCTTTCAGTGTCGCCGTGGATCTGGCGGAACGGCGTGATCGTCATCGGCCCGCCGGCACCGCGGATCGTGACCGGGACGCCGGCGGTCAAACGATGGTGCCTGAGGGTCGGTGGATAGAGGCTCCCCGCCGGCCGGGTGAAGCAATAGGCGAACGCGCGGTCGAGATGGGCGATGGTGGTGTCGTCGGCGTAGACGTTAACCAGCTTCTCGGTGCGGTGCCAGAAGGCGCGCAGGTCATCGATGCCGTGGAGGTGGTCGGCGTGGACGTGGGTGTAGAGCACCGCGTCGATGAAATCGACGCGGGCGGCAAGGAGCTGCATGCGCATGTCGGGGCCGGTATCGATGAGCACCCGGGTCGGGCGTTCGTCGCGATCGTAGCGCTCGACGACGATGGCCGAGCGCGTGCGCTGGTTCCTCGGCTCGTTGGGATCGCAGGCGCCCCAGTCATTGCCGATACGCGGCACACCGCCAGAGGCGCCGCAGCCCAGAATGGTGGCCTGGAAGGCGACGCTCACCCTCGCGGTACCTTATTGAAAAGACGGAAGAAATTGTCGGTGGTCGCAGCCGCCAGCGCTTCGAAGGCGATCCCCTGGACTTTGGCTAAAACTTTAGCCGTTTCAATCACATAGGCTGGTTCGTTGCGGCGGCCGCGGTGAGGAACCGGGGCGAGATAAGGGGCGTCGGTCTCGACGAGCAGGCGGTCGCGGGGCGCGGCCGCTGCGATAGCGCGCAATTCGTCGGAGCGCCGGAACGTCAGGATGCCCGAGAACGAGAGGTAGCCGCCCAACTCGAGCCCGCGCCGGGCAAGGTCGCGACCGGATGAAAAACAGTGCAGCACGAAGCGAAAAGTCCCCTTTTCCATCTCGTCGCCAAGAATGGCGGCGATGTCCGCATCCGCCTCACGGGCGTGGATGACCAGCGGCAGGCCGGTGGCGCGCGCGGCGGCAATGTGACGGACAAAGCTCTGGCGCTGCGCCTCGCGCGGCGAGTTGTCGTAGTGGTAGTCGAGGCCGGCCTCGCCGATCGCGACCACGGCCGGATCGGCGGCAACGGCGACGAGATCGTCCGCGGTGACGCCAGGCTCGTCGGCGGCGTTGTGGGGATGGGTGCCGACCGAGCAATAGACGCGGTCATAGCGGTCGGCGATTGCCTTCAGGCCGGCGAATTTGGCCACGCGAGTGGAAATCGTCACCATGGTGCCGACGCCGGCGGCGCGCGCCCGTTCGACCACCGCGTCGCGGTCGGCGTCGAAGTCGGTGAAGTCGAGGTGGCAGTGGTTGTCGATCAACACGGCGGTCAGGATCCCGCCTTGGCGGTGCCACCTTCCTCGACGTGGCGCGGGAAGACCGGTTGCGGCGGAGGCAGCGGCACTCCCGGCTTCAGGCAGCCGTCGATGCCGAGGGCGGCGAATGTGCGCTGGTCCTCCGCGACAGCCAGTATGTCGAGCAGCTTCGCGGACGATTCGGGCATGACCGGCTGCGCCAGGATCGCCACCTGGCGCAGCACCTCGGCGGTGACGTAGAGCACCGTCTCCATGCGGGCGCGATCGCGCTTGGCGAGCTCCCAGGGTGCGGCGGCGGCGAAATAGCGGTTGGCCTCGGCCACCACCGCCCACACCGCGGCGAGCGCCTGGTGGATCTGCTGCTCATTCATCGCCGCGCGGCACTGTTCAAGCAGGCCGTCGGCGGCGTGCATCATGCGGCGATCCACCTCGCTCGGCTTCCCTTCCTTCGGGACGAGGCCGCCGCAGTTGCGGGCGATCATCGACAGCGAGCGTT
>CAZSWL010000054.1:0-5218 GCA_964610725.1 uncultured Bauldia sp. | reverse complement strand
ATCAGCCGGTCGAACAGCTTGATGTGGAGCGAGTCGCGATAGCCATCGACGATGGCGACCTCTTTGGCGCCGGCGAACAGGCGTGTGGCGAACGTGGCCTGCCCCCCCGGCGCCAGGCTCGTGGCGGTGGCACGGAAATCGGTTTGATAGAGCGGCGCCGGTTGCGCCTCGTAGAGAAAGCGCGCGTTGTATTGGGTTTGTTGGCCGGGAATGAGCGTCGCCGCCCAGTACTTGTCGGTGATGCCCAGCCATCCGCCGGTGACACCGCTGAAGTCCTGTTCATGTGAACCTTTGATCGCCTTGTACTTCACCTCCTTGAGGCCCTGGTCCCCCAGTACCCCGATCAGTCCCTCGTGCAGGATCCAGTAGCTCGTGGCTTTCGGCTCGCCGACGCGGGCGATGCGGCCAAACGGGGTGAGCGAAACGGTCTTGTCGCCGTTGTTGGTAACCGTATCGGTGACGGTGAACATGTACTGATCGTCGACCGAGATGGTGCGCTTGAAGACCAGTCCGGCGCCGTCGTCATAGGTCAGGGTGACCGGTGTGGTCGTGGTCAGTTCGGCGCCGGCCGGCGCCGACCACACCGTCTTGGGCCCAGGGTAAGGGCCACTGCCCTTGGCCCCGATCCAGCCGAACTCCGCGAAATAGGCGTCCGGGCCACCGCTTGGCGACAGCAGGATGATGGTCGGACTGGTCGGATCGACCGTCGTGTGGAAATCGTTGAGGCGAAGGTCGTCGATGCGGGCACCGGTCAGATTGATCGATCCCGACAGCCGGCCGGTCGCAATCGGCACGCGCTGCGATTGAGCCAGCGCCTCGGCGCGGGTGAGCTTGGCGGGCGCTTCCGAGCCGCTCGGCGGCCGGGCGCTCGTCGCCGCGCCGCTCGTCGCTGCTCCCGGCGTTGCGGCGGGCGTCGTCCCTTTGCCGGCCGCAGCCGCCAATGGCGAGGTTTGCTGTTGCGCGGCAATTTCCTGCTGTTGCTGCGCCTGCTGCATCTCCGGCCCGCCGAAAAAGATGTACCAGACGGCCATGACGGCCATCGACAGCACAAGCGCGAGCAGGAGGTTGCGGTTCTCCGGCATCAACAGGTCCTGTTCCCGGTCTTGTCGCCACGGGCGAGCGCGGCGAACCCTTCCATAAGATCGGTAACCAACCGCTCAAAGGAAAGGGTCAAAGCGGCAGGGCGGGCAACCAGCACGTAATCGGTGCCGGAACAGGCATGCACGGGCGCCGTCCGGCGCAATGCTTCCCTGAGGCGGCGCCGAATGCGATTGCGCACGACCGCGTTTCCGACTTTCCTGGTCACGGTTATCCCGAAACGCGGCGGCCGGTCCCCAGCCTCGTCGCCCAAGGCTTGCAGCACGAAGCCGGCGCGGGCAAGCCGCCGTCCGCCGGCAACGGCCCTGAAGGCGGCCCGCCGTCTCAGGCGTTCCATACCGTAGCCGGCCGGAGTTGCCTCACGCGCGAGGCTCAGGCGGATAGCCGTTTGCGTCCGCGCTGGCGGCGGGCGGCGATGACCTTGCGGCCACCGATTTTGGCCATCCGCGCGCGGAACCCATGCCGGCGCTTGCGCACGAGCTTGCTCGGTTGGTAGGTCCGCTTCAATCCCGTGGTCTCCGCGCAGTCTGATCGCGTCGGGCTTATAAGGAGTGGGTTGAATCGAGTCAACGCGCGCCGGGTGGCTGCAGGTGGATTGCGCGGAAAGGGCGTGGAATGTCGGAAGAGTTGACCCCTGACATCTGTGTCATCGGTGGCGGTCCGGGTGGCGTCGCGGCAGCCCTGGCGGCCGTCAGCGAGGGCGTGCCGGTCGTACTCGTCGAAAAGGCGCGCATGGGTGGCGCCAACCTCGCCTACGGCGCGGTCCCGACCCAGGCGCTCATCGCGGCCGCGGCGGTCAACGAGAGCTTGCGACGTGGGCCTGCTTTCGGCGTTACCGGCGCTCCCCTCCAGGTCAATCTCAATAAGGTGCGTGACCATGTCTCCGCCGTCGTCGCGGCCATCGCCCGAAACGTCTCGGCCGAACGGCTGACTGCGCTCGGCGTCACGGTGGTTAACGCTGCCGCCCGCTTCACCGATCCGAACACCATTGTCGCCGGCGATGTGACCATCCGCGCCCGCCGGTTCGTGCTCGCGGTCGGATCCGTTCCGGCACCTCCCCCCTTTCCCGGCCTCGACGCCGTCGAAACGATGACCGCCGACAGCCTGTTCGATCTCGGCCGCAAGCCCAGCCATCTCGTCGTCCTCGGCGCTACCCGCGCCGGCTTTGAGCTGGCCCAGGCCCACTCGCGGCTTGGCATCGACGCAACCATCATCGATAGCGCAACGCCACTCGCCGAAGATGATCCAGAGCTCGCCGCGATTGTTGTCGATCGCGTGCGCGCCGAAGGCGTGCGGGTACGTGCGCCGGTCGGCATCAACTCGATCGGCCGCCGGCGCGGCGGCATCCGTTTGCTCGTCGCCGATGAAGAGGGTACCGAGACCGCCATCGACGGCTCGCACCTGTTCGTTGCCGTCGGCCGGGCTCCTGACATCGGCGGCCTCGACCTCGACCTTGCCGGGATAAGCCACGACGCCGGCGGCATTGTTGTCGATCGCTGGTTGCGCACCACCAACCGTCGAGTCTATGCCGTCGGCGATGCCATCGCCGGGCCGGCCCGTGCAGCCCGGGCCGAACACGAAGCCGGTGCGGTGGTGCGATCGATCCTCTTCCGGATACCATTCCCGTATCGCCCGGCGGCGGTGCCGCTGGTCACATCCACGGATCCCGCACTCGCCACCGTCGGGCTGGCGGAGACCGAAGCTCGTCGCCGCTATGGCGAAGTTCGCGTTTTGCGTTTTCCCTTCGTCGAGAACGACCTCGCCCAGGCCGAGCGCATGCCCGAAGGCGTGGTCAAGGTGGTCGCTAGCAGGAACGGCCGCGTCCTTGGTGTCGCCATCGTCGGCCACGATGCCGGCGAGCTGATCGCCCTATGGTCTCTGGCCATCGCCAATCGGTTGCCGATCGCCGCCATGCAGTCGTTTGCCACGCCCTATCCGGCCCGCGCCGACCTCGCCCGCCGGGTAGCAGCGACCTTCCCGGGGCCGGGTTTGACCTTGCCGTGGAGGCGGCGCATCATCGATCTTCTCAAGAAACTCGGCTGAGTTTGATGCGCGACCAAGCTAACAACGGCGGGGGCGAGGTTGCGGCTGCGCGCGCTCCGAAACCCCTGGCGCGACGCGGCCCCAGTCTCTCGTGGAAGCTGCTCACCCTGACCGTCCTCTACGTGATGGTCAGTGAAGTCCTGATTTACGTCCCCTCGATCGCCAATTTCCGTGTCGCCTGGCTCGGCGATCGCATGGCGCTCGCCGCCGCGGCTATTACCATTCCCGCCGAATCTGTTCCCGCCGAGATCCCGCGCGGCACCCAGGACGACCTGTTGAAGGCGGTCGGCGCGATGGCCATCGCCGTACGCACCGGAACCGTCAGTCGATTGGTCGCCGCCGTCGAGATGCCGCCGAAAGTCGACGACGTCGTCGACCTCAGGATGATGGACCCGCTCGGCGAGGTCGCCGACGCCTTTCGCACGCTGCGTTCTCCCGAGACGCGCGTACTGCGCGTTATCGGCAAGTCGCGCTCGGGAGCCGTGATCGAGCTGCTGATGAGTGACCGGGCGCTGCGCGCCGCCATGCTGAGCTACTCGTTCAATATTATCTGGCTGGCGGCGATCATCTCGTTGATTACCGCCGGGCTGCTGTACTTCACCATCAACCGGCTGCTGGTCAGACCGATGCGTCGGCTGACCGCCAATATGGTGGCCTTTTCGGCGGCGCCGGAGAACGCCGCCGGCGTCATCCAGCCGAGCGGCCGCGGCGATGAGATCGGCATTGCCGAGGAGCATCTCGCCGCCATGCAGCGCGATCTGCAAAGGACGTTGCGCGAACAACGCCACCTCGCCGACCTTGGCCTCGCCGTCTCCAAGATCAACCACGATCTCAGGAACATGCTGGCCGCTGCCCAGCTGTTCTCCGATCGCATCGGCAGCCTGCCCGATCCCACCGTGCAACAATTCGCGCCCAAACTGATCGGCGCTCTCGATCGGGCGATCACCTATTGCCAGACCACGCTCGCGTACGGCCGTGCCGGCGAGCCGGAACCAGCCCGTCGGCTGGTCGCGCTGCGCCGGCTGGTCGCCGATGTGGCCGACGCCCTCGGCCTCGTCGGCCACGCAACCATCACCTTCGAAAACCAGGTGCCGGACGATCTCGAGGTCGACGCCGACCCCGACCAGCTGTTCCGCGTGCTAGTCAATCTTTGCCGCAACGCCGCACAGGCGCTCGACAGCGTACCCGGCGCCGCCGTCGTGCGCCGGCTGACGGTCTCGGCCACGCGGGAACGCGGTTCGGTCACTATCAGGATCGCGGATACCGGGCCGGGGATACCACAGAGGGCGCGGGCATCTCTGTTCCACGCCTTTTCCGGCACCACCCGTCCCGGCGGCACTGGACTAGGCCTGGCGATCGCGGCCGAACTCATCCGCGCCCACGGCGGTTCGATCAGGCTTATCGATCACTCCGGTCCGGGCGCGATTTTCGCCGTCGTCGTTCCCGATCGGCCAAGTGCCGCCGATGGCCACGCCGGACCCGGTTAATCTTGCAAAGATGCGACCCATTCAGTAGCAATGCGGCGCCTTGCACGGCGGCGCGGCGCCCGTAGCTCAGCTGGATAGAGCACCAGACTACGAATCTGGGGGTCGGGAGTTCGAATCTCTCCGGGCGCGCCAGTCTTCTCAAAGACTTATAGGAATCTCGCCAGCGATTTCCCTGCGCCAGCAAGCACATAGTAAGCGCGCGACGGCTATTTCGTCCAAAGGAATGCGCGTGTCACGCTAGCTTTCCCGGAGCGGGAAAGAGCGTACCCCGCAGGAATGCAGGGGCTTGCGGCTCCACCATTTCGCGGCTTGGCGGTAGCAGCCCGTCTCTCGGTCGTTGTCAGATAGGTCACGACGGCAACAATCGTCGAAAGTGCCTGTGACGTGGCTCATGCGTCTCGCTCAAGCGCCTGGCAGTGAGCCCAAGCGATCGAGATTCAGTGGTTGCGCGGGAGGCGGCCAGGACCGGGGGTCCCAAGGGATGTGTTCACCTCTGCTATCTGCCAACTTGCCTCAGCGACGCTCCCATTTCTTTTTGAAGGAGCCGAACAAAGGTGCGTCTTGCTTCCCAAACATGGGTTCGCAGATGC
>CAZSWL010000053.1:0-8956 GCA_964610725.1 uncultured Bauldia sp. | reverse complement strand
CTTGTCGTCCGCGAGCACACGGAAGTCGAAGGCCTTGATGCGGCCGTCGGTGGCGAAGACGAGGGCGATGTCAACCTGGCCCTGCTTCAACGCCTGATAGGTCAGGCCCGAATCCATGGCCTTGAGGTCGGCGCGGGTGGTCTTGAAGCCGTATTCCTTTTCGAGGCCGGGCAGGCCGTCGGGCCGTTTGGGGAACTCGGCGTTGACCGCCATGATCAGGCCCTTGCCGTCATTGTAGGCCTTGGCGAGATCGGACAGGGTCTTGAGCGAGTCGGTCTTCGGGTTGGACGCCTGCACCGCGAGCGCATAGGTGTCGTTCGCCTTCGACGGATTGAGCCAGGTCAGGCCGATCTTGGCGTCGAGCTCCTTGACCTTGTTGTAGGTGTCCTCGGCGTTCATGCGCTCGCTGATCTTGTTGTAGGTGACGAGCGAGGTGCCGGTGTATTCCCAATAGACGTCGACCTGACCGTTGACCTGGGCGTCGCGCACAACCTGGGAGCCCATGCCGTCGCGCTTGTCGACGGTGAAGCCGTTCGCCTTGAGAAGCTGGCTGGTCATTTCGGCGAGCAGCAGCTGCTCGGTGAAATTCTTGCCGCCGACGACGATGGTGGCGGCGTGGGCGGAAGCGGCCATGCCGAGGACGGCCGCAGCTCCCACCAGGGCTTTGGTGATGCGTCTCATTGGTTCTTCCTCCTTCTGTTGCTGCAGTGAAACGGAAGTTGCGCAGCCGGTCACCGCAACGGGTTGACACCGCGCGGAATGGTCCAGAACTGAAGCTGGCCCATGACGAAATCGACGAGGATGGCGAGCAGCGCCGTCGGGATGGCGCCGGCGAGCATGGTGGCGAACTCGTTGAGGGCGATGCCCGAGAAGATGAGCTCGCCGAGGCCGCCGCCGCCGATGAGGAAGGCGAGCGGCACGGTGCCGACGTTGATGGCGAGCGCCGTCCTGATGCCGGCGTAGATGACGAACATGGCGTTGGGCAGCTCGACCTTCCGCAGGATCTGGGCCGGGCTCATGCCCATGCCGGTGGCGGCTTCGATCAGATGCGGCGGCACGGCGCGGATGCCGGCGAGCGTGTTGGAGACGATCGGCAGCAGGGTCGCGATGAACAGGCCGAAAATCGCGGGGAGGTTGCCGATGCCGAGCACGCTCATCGACAAGGCGAGAACGGCGAGGGTGGGGATGGTGGCGCCGATGTTGAGGACTTGGAGGAATATGTCGCCGTAGCGGCGCAACGGCTGTCGGGTGAGGGCGACGCCGAGCGGCACGCCGACAAGGACGGCTAGGCCACCGGAAATGGCGACCAGTTCGATGTGCTGGCGGCCGAGGTACGTGATGTCGTCCCACTGGTCGAGCATGGTCGGCAGCAGGCCGCCGGCCCACGCCCATGCGCCGAGGGCGAAGACCAGCACCAACAGGCTGTTTCGCCACAGCCGCTGGAAACCGATGATGGTGGTGACCGCGTCAGCCATCGCGATAGGCCTCGGCGAGCAGGCGGGTGATGCCGCGCAGCGTCACGTAGCCCTTGTAGAGGCCGTCGTCGTCGGTGCACGCGAGCCAGGTCGTATCGTAGCGGAACATGGTGGAGACGGCGGTGCGCAGGTTCTCGCGTGACCGGATCGTGGTCGGCAGCGCCTCGCTGTGCTCGCTGATCTTGCCGCGGTTCTCGCGCGCCGTGGCGAGATCGACGTAGCCGCGCACGCGTCCGCGCGGTCCGACCACCACCACGGCGGTGTGACCGTGCTCCTCCATCAGCGTGGCGGCGGTCTTGAGGGTGTCGTCGGCGTGCACGACCGGGGGATCGTGCATCATGGCATCGGACACCTTGAGCAGCTGCAACCGTTTGAGCGTGCGGTCGGAACCGACGAAGTCCGAGACGAACGAATCGGCAGGATGGGCGAGGATATCGTCTGGCGTGTCGTACTGGATGAGGCGGCCGTCGCGAAAGATGGCGATGCGGTCGCCCATTTTGACCGCCTCGTCGATGTCGTGGCTGACGAACATGATGGTCTTCTTGAGCGCCGCCTGCATTTTGAGGAACTCGTCCTGGATCACCGCCCGGTTGATCGGGTCGATGGCGCCGAAAGGTTCGTCCATCAGCAGCACCGGCGGGTCGGCGGCGATGGCGCGCAGCACGCCGATGCGCTGCTGCTGGCCGCCGGACAGCTCCTTGGGATAGCGTTTGAGAAAGACGCCCGGATCGAGCGCGACCAGCTCGAGCAGCTCGGCGGCGCGGGCGCGCGACTTCTTGCGGTCCCAGCCGAGGATGTCGGGAACGATGCAGATGTTGTCTTCGATGGTCTTGTTGGGAAACAAACCGATCTGCTGAATGACGTAGCCGAGGGTGCGGCGCAGCTCGACCGGGTTGTAGTCGGCGGTGTTCTTGTCGCCGATGAAGATGTCGCCGGAGGTCGGCTCGATCAGGCGATTGACCATCTTCAGCGTGGTGGTCTTGCCGCACCCGGACGGACCGAGCAGGATGCAGATCTCGCCCTCGGGCACCTCCATGGAAACCTGATCGACCGCAGGGATGGTGGCGCTGGCGAAAAGCTTGGTCACGCGTTCGAGACGGATCATGCGGCGGCCTTCGTTTGGCGTAATCCAGGCGAGGTGAGCAGGTGCTGCAGGCCGAGCAGGGCAAGGTCGGCAACCACCGCCAGGACGCTGACGGCAAGGGCGCCGGTGACGAGCTGGCGGGGATCGGTCTGGCTGATGCCGCGCGAGATGAAGGCGCCGAGACCGCCGGCGCCGATGTAGGCGGCGATCGCCGTCACGCCGATGTTCATGACGACGGCGACGCGGACACCGGCGAGAATCACCGGCACCGCGAGCGGCAGCTCGACCTCACGCAGGCGCTGCAGGTGGGTCAGGCCCATGCCGCGGGCGGCCTCGCGCAGGGCCGGGTCGACGTTGGTGATGGCGGTGTAGGTGTTGCGGATGATCGGCAGCTGCGAATAGAGCAGCACGGCGATCACTGCCGGCAGGTAGCCGATGCCGTGGCCGATCAGCGACAGCACCGGGATCATCATGCCGAAGAGGGCGATCGACGGAATGGTGATGACGATCGAGGCGACGTAGAGAATGGCGTCAGCGGCGCGTTTGCTGCGGGTGATCGCGATGCCGATGGGCACGCCGGTCAGGATGGCGAGCCCGACGGCGACGCCAACGATTTCGACGTGCTCGCCGGTTCGCTGGATGATCAGAGGCCAATTTGCGATGATGTAGTGAAAAATTTCCATTGCCGTAACAATGGACAATCCCTGACGATATGGCAACAGTCAATGCCATGCGGCAGCGTGAACTTAGTCCTATAAAGTACTTTTGATTTATTTCCGTGTATCGCGCCGTTACCGGCAAGTTGTATTCACGGCCCACAAATAAACGTAATTATAGAACCGCGATCGCTTGCGGTTCGCCGCTGCGAATATCGGGTCAGGGCCGGCGGCGAGCGAAGGTGAACGTGCCGTCAGGCCCGCTGCCGCACGGCGGCGGCACGCTTGTCCGGTCGCGCCGCCGGTGGCATAGGTGAGGCTTTGGTGACAGGGTGCGGCGCATGGGGTACAGGCGGTCGACACCGAAAGACTACGCGCTCGACCCCGCAATGGGCGAGGGCAACCTTGCGCGACCCGGCGGCGACGATCGGCCACGCGCCGTGCGGCGACAGGAGGCCGCCAAGTCCGGGCGGTCGACGGTCACCCGGTACCTGTTGCGCCAAATATTCGATCAAATCGGCCGGCGGAGCGCGACCACGACGCTGCGCGTCGAGTTCGCCGACGGATCGGTGCTCGACACCGGCTCTGGCGGCACGGCCGACGTGGCGATCCGCTTCAGGAACACGCGCGGCGAGCGCCACACGCTCATTTATTTCTACCACGGCCTGTTCGAGAGCTACATCGGCGGGGACGTCGACCTCGACGGTGACTGGCCGGTGGCGAGATTGGCCCGCCTCGGCCACGAACTCGGCATGGCGCCGTCCTCGTTCTGGCGCCGGCTGCTGGCGAACCCGCTGACCGGGCTGCGCCAGCTGGCCCAGGAGCGGCAGCAAAACAACACCGACCGCGAACGGTCGATGCGCAATGCCGACTACCACTACGCACTGCACCCGGCGCTGTTCGAGCACATGCTCGCCGACACGGTCGGCTACTCGGAAGGGGTATGGACGCCGGCGACCACGACGCTGACGCAGGCCAAGGTCAACAACTACGAATACGTCTGCCAGAAGCTGCGCCTCCAGCCGGGGCTGAAGGTGATCGAGGTGGGGTCCGGCTGGGGCTACATGCCGATCTACATGGTCAAGCGCTACGGCGTCGAGGTGACCGTCTACAACCCGGTCAGACGGCAGAACGACTACATGCGGGCGCGCTTCGAACGGCACGGGGTGGCCGACCGCATCAGGCTGGTCGAGGGCGACCATCGCGACATCATGGCCGAGGCCGGCGGCTTCGACCGTTTCGTCTCGATCGGGGTGCACGAGCACGCCGGCTACGCGCGTGCGCAGTACCGGCTGTGGGCGCGCTCGATCGCCACGACGCTCAAGGACGGCGGCCTCGGCGTGGTGTCGACCACGAGCCTGATGAACCGGCAGATGACCAACCTGCTGACGCTGGAGTTCATCTTCCCGGGCGGGCACCTGCCGAGTCTGCCCGACACGCTGGCGGCGTTCGACGCGGCCGGGCTGATGCTGGTCGAGGTCGAGAACTTGTGGCCGCACTACCGGCGCACGGTGGAACAGTGGCGCAAGAACGTCAACGCCGACTGGCCGGAGATCGCGGCGGCCGACCCGGCGGTGTTCACCGAGAGCTTCCGGCGCAAGTGGACGATGTACCTGGAGGCGACCTACGAGGTGTTCCGCGACTCGCTCGACCTGTCGCACATCGTCTTCACCAAGGGGCGCGATGGCGCCTACTACCCGTGGCAGGTGGCGGGAGAGCTGACGCCGGCCTTCGTCGGCGGCGACGACGAGCCGGAATGCTACCGCTGAGCGCGGTCGCCGGCGCTCACCGCTTCAACACGCATTTCTCGTAGAGGTCGGCGAGGCGGCGGCCGGGGTCGTACTTCGACTTCAGCACCTCGTAGGTCGCGCCGTTGTAGCGGGCGGCGAAGTCCTCGGGGGTGAAGTAGGAATCGGAGTAGAGCGACTTGGTGCCGCCGAGTTCGGCGAGCTTGTCCTCGATCAGCCGGTTGAAGTAGCCGGGCGGATGCGTGGTGTCGTCGAACTTCTGGTCCCAGAAGCCGAAGTTGACATAAAGGGTGCCGCGGTCGGTCGGGAACAGCGGGTAGACGTGGTCGGGGTTGTAGGCCCTGAACGGGCAGATCCACACCGGCGTCAGCCCGACCTCGCGCTGGAAGAAATCGAGGAACTGCGGCGCCTTGTCGATGGTCACGTCGACGTCCTGGACGATCGATTCGTGATAGACGCCCGGACGCCGGCGCCACAGCTGACGCAGGCGATAGCCGAGCGGCCAGTCGACCAGCTGCTTGTAGAAGATCGAATTGAGCCGGCGGCGGCCAACGAGACGGCGCACGATCGGGTTCTGCATGTGGAGCATGCGCGAGCACCAGAACCAGTCGGTGTCCCAGCGCCAGATGTAGTCGAGGGCGGTGAGGTAGTCCTCCTGCCGCTCGCGGATGGAGCGGTAGTAGATGTTGAGGTAGGTGTAGTCGCTGGTGGCCGGCGCCTCGTCGACGAAGCGGCCGAGGGTGAGGTAGTGCTCGCCGCGTTGGAAGACGACGCCGTCGACGAAATCGACGCCGGGGCGCGCGCACCATTCCTCGACGTCGCGGAAGAAGGCGACCGGGTCGTCGTGGCGGATGTGGCGCACGGCGACGTATGGCTTGGCCGGCACGGTCCTGGCGCGCACGCGCAGGGCGTAGCCGAGGGTGCCGAACGAATTGGGGAAGCCGAAGAACAGGTCGCTGTGCTCGTTGGCCGGCGTGCACACCACGGTGTCGCCGTCGGCGAGCAGGATTTCCATCTCCTCGACGGTCTCGTGGGCGAGGCCGTAGCGGAACGACGAGGCCTCGATGCCGAGGCCGGCGCAGGCGCCGCCGATGGTGATACCCTTGAGCTCGGGCACGACGGCGGGCAGCACGCCGTGGGCGAAGGTGGCGGCGGCGAGCTTCTCGTAGGAGGTCATGCCTTCCACCTCGACGGTGCCGGCGGCGGTGTCGACGGCAAGGACGTTGTTGAGGGTGCGGCCGTCGAGGCGGGTGGAGGGCGGCGGCGAGCGACCGCGGAAGAGGTGGGTGATGTTCTTGTCGAGGCGCACCGCGCCGGCGGTCGCCTTGAGGCGCTGGCTGAGCTGCCGCTTCCTGTCTTCGTAGCCGGACACGCCGCGCCCCGGAATTCGTATCGTCTCGCCGCGCCGCCGGCTTTCTGGGCCGGCGATCCGCCGCGGGCGCCACCATAGAGGCGAGCCGACAATGGGGCAATCGGGCCGGGCGACCCGCGATGGCCGGCAGGCCTCGCCTGCTTCATCCGGCAAAGGCGGCGGCAACCTCTGCGATCACGCGCTGCTCGTGGCCGGTATAGCGCGGCGAGAAATGAAACGGCTCGACCCGGCGCACGCCCGCGGCGCGGGCGATTTCGCCGGCGGCGGTGGTGGTGAGGTGGGCGCGCTCGGCGGCGAGGGCGGCATCGGCGGCGGCGAAGGTCGCCTCGATGAAAAGAATGTCGGCGCCGGCGACGAGATCGACGATGGCGGCGCGATTGGCCGGCGTGTCGGCGACGTCGGTGACGTAGGCGATCTTCTGGCCGGGCACCACGGTCACCGCCTGGCGGAGCGCGGCCAAAGGCAGCGAACGCGGCGTGCCGCCGGGCGGTGCATCGATCGCGATCGGGTAATCGTCGGGGCGCTCATCGACGACGGCGCGCTTGAGCACCTTGAGCCACGGCCCGACCGGCAGGCCGAGGTCGGCCAGCCGGTTTTTCCACACGTTGACGTGAACGGTCTCGGCGAGGGCGAAGCCGAGACACGGCGTGCGATGCGCGAGCACCGCCGTCGACACCCGAAACAGGGGCGCGACGTGAAGCAGGCCGTCTGGCAGCGGCCGCGCCGGCAGGTCCTCGTCGCGGAAGGCGTTCTTGAGGCGGAAGCGGGTGGCGCGGGCGCTGTCGGCGGCGACGACCTCGCTGACCTCGAAGACGAGGTCGCTGATGTAGCGGTCGACCAGATTCCAGTTGTAGGCCAGAAGCTTGTGGCGAACGCGATCGATGAAGCCGGCCGGTCCGAACAGCGAGATGGTCTTGTCGCGCCCGACCAGGAGACGCAACAGACGATCGAAGCCGACGAAGTGATCGATGTGGGCGTGCGAGACGAAGACCTGATCGATGCGCAGAATCTTGCGCGGCGGCAGGGCGGCGATGTCGCCGAGATCGAACAGGAGCGCGTGTCGCTCGAACAGCGTTTCCAGGTAGACAACCGGGTCGCCGTAGCGCCCGTTGACCAGGGTGGGATGCAGGAACGGCCGGATGGCTGGTCTCCTCGCGGCGGCTCGTTCACGCCGCGCAGGCGGCAAGCGCCGCGGCGGCGATGGCGCCGGGGGCGGCGGCCGCGTCGAGGCACCGCCACGCCACCGCTCCGGTCGGATGGCGCGCCTGATCGCGGACAACGGCGGCCGAGGCGTCGGAGGCGTCGCCGGCGCGCGCGGCCACCCGTGCGACGAGCTGGTCGACGGGGGCATCGAGCCACAGGCCGACAAAACGGGCGCTCGTCCCGGCCGCCACCGCGGCGATCAGGTCGCGTTCCTGCGGCGTGCGGTGGACGGCATCGACGATGACGCTGTGGCCGGCATGGAGAGCAATCTCCGCCTGGGCGCGCAGCGCGGCGAAGACCTTGTCGCTGATCTCGCCGCGGTAGGCGCTCGCCGGCAAGCGGTCGAGCTCGCGGACGCCGAACGCGCGCTTGCGCTCGATGTCGCTCCTCAGGTGCACGGCGCCCGGCGGCCGTCCGATCGCCGCGGCGATGGCGGCGGCGAGCGTGGTCTTGCCGGTGCCGGAGAGGCCGCCGACGGCGACAAGAACCGGCGGCGCCGGGGCGAGGAACTCGCCGGCGATATCGAAGTAGCGCAGCGCCTCATCCCTGACGGCGGCAGAGTGGTCGACCTCGCGAAAGCGGATGGCGGCGATCTTGGCGAGAACGGCGGCGCGCAGGCTGAGGAACAACGGCAGCGCCGCCAGCCCGGCGAGCTCGCCGGCGATGTCGTCGCACCCCCACAGGTAGCGGTTGAGCAGCAGGTTGGCCGCGTCCGCCAGCCGGCGCTCCCACAGATCCATCAGGGCGAAGGCGAGGTCGTAGAGGACGTCGGTGGTGGCGATCGCCTCGTCGAACTCGATGGCGTCGAACAGAATCGGCCCGCGATCGAGGAGGGCGATGTTGCGCAGATGGAGATCGCCGTGACAGCGACGCACACGGCCGGCGGCGCCGCGCGTGCGCAGCAGTGGCTCGACCGCGGCCAAGGCCGTCCGCATGGTCTCGGCGAGGGCGGTGGCGTGCGCGGCGGCGAAGATGTCGGGCGCCTGAACCAGCTCGCCGACGGTCTCCTCGACTACCTCGCCGAGGTCGACGGTGGCGGCTTCACCGTCGCCGCGCACGGCGTTGCGGTGGGAGGCAAGGATGAGGTCGGCGATCGCGACGATGAGGTCGGGAGTGATCTCGCCGCGATCGGCGACGAGGTCGAGGGTGCGGTTCTCGTCGAAGCGACGCATGTGCACCGCCCATTCGACCACCTCGCCGTCGCCGCCGAGGCTGAGCCCGTCGGCGGCGCGGGTGATCGGCACGGTGCCGAGATAAAGGTCGGGAGCGAAGGCGCGATTGACGCGGACCTCGGCCAGGCAGGCGGCGTGGCGGCGGGCAAGCGTCGACTGGTCCATGAACGGAAAGCGCACCGCCCGCTTGACCTTGTAGACTTCGGGGCCGGCGAGAAAGACGGCGGCGGCGTGGGTGTCGATGCG
>CAZSWL010000052.1:0-5747 GCA_964610725.1 uncultured Bauldia sp. | reverse complement strand
ACGAATTCGAGCCGACACCGTCGGTGGCAAGGTCCGTCGCCGATGCCCGCATCGTGATCTACAACGGCGTCGACTACGACGCCTGGATGGACAGGCTGATCGCGGCCAGCAAGAGGCGCGACCGGATCGTCATCAACGTCGGGACGCTGCTCGGGCGCAATGCCGGCGACAACCCGCACCTGTGGTACGACCCGGTGGCGATGCCCGCCATGGTCGACGCGCTGACCAAGGCATTGTCGGCCGCCGATCCCGCCGCTGCGTCCGGGTACGCCGCCCGCGCCGCGGCCTACAAACGGTCGCTGGCGCCGATCGCAGCCAAGATTGCCGAGGTGAAGAAGAAGTTCGCCGGTGAACCGGTGACCGCCACCGAGCCGGTGTTCGGCTACATGGCCCGTGCGCTCGGTCTCACCATGCGCAACGAGGGTTTCCAGACCGCGGTGATGAACGATACCGAACCCTCGGCCAGGGATACGGCCGGCATGGAAAGGGACCTCAAGACCGGCCAGATCAAGGTCTTCTTCTACAATAGTCAGGTGACCGACCCGACCACCGAGCACCTGCTGCAGCTCGCCCGCAGCGCCAGCATCCCGGTCGTCGGTGTTACCGAGACCGAACCCGAGGGGACGACCTACATCGACTGGATGCTGAGCGAGATCGACGCCGCCGAGAAGGCCCTGGCGGGTCCGTCTTCGTGAGCGTCATCGCGTTCGACCGCGTCACGCTGGCGATCGGCGGGGAAGCGATCCTCGCCGGCGTCAGCCTTGCCATCGAGCCCGGACAATTCGTCGGCGTGCTCGGTCCGAACGGTTCCGGCAAAACCACGCTGATGCGCGCGATCCTCGGGCTGCTGACGCCAACCGCCGGTGCGCTCACCGTTTTCGGGCGGCCGCCCGCGCGCGGCAGCGCCACCATCGGCTACATGCCGCAGACGCGGAGCGACCTGCCGACGTTGCGCCTCACCGGCCGCGATTTTCTGGCAAGCTCGCTTCACGGCCATCGTTGGGGCCTGCCCGTCCCGTCGACTGCCGATGCCCGCGAGATCGATCGCGTCATCGACCTGGTCGGCGTGCGCGATCTCGCCGGGCGTCCGCTCAACGAACTGTCGGGCGGCGAGCGCCAGCGGCTCCTGCTGGCGCAAGCGTTGATGGGTGACCCGCGCCTGCTCCTGCTCGACGAGCCCTTGATCAGCCTCGATCCCCGCCAGCAGCATGCCGTCGTCGAGCTGATCCGCCGGTTGGCCGAAGAGCTTCACCTCACCGTTCTTTTCAGCGCTCACGAGCTCAACCAGCTCTTAACCGTCATCGACCGCGTGCTCTACCTCGGCAACCGACAAGCGGCGCTGGGGACGGTCGACGACGTGGCTACGCCGCAGGTGCTGTCGCGACTGTACGGGTCGCCCATCGACGTCGTCCGCGTGGCCGGCCGCATCTTCATCATGTCCGGCGACAAGGACGTCGAGCACGAGAACCACGGCCCGCACGAACACGGCCACGATCATGCTCGCCTATGATTTCATCGTCCGCGCCTACCTTGCCAGCGGCATCGTTGCGGTGGTCGCCGGGACCGTCGGCTATTTCCTGGTGCTGCGCGGGCAGACCTTCGCCGGTCACGCCCTCTCCCACGTCGGCTTCGCCGGCGCCACCGGCGGCGTGTTGATCGGAACCTCGCCGCTGGCCGGCCTGATCGCCTTCACCGTCGGAGCCGGGATCATCATGGGCCTGCTCGGCGAGCGGCTGTCGGGCCGCGATGTCGCCATCGGGGTGGTGCTGTCGCTGTCGCTCGGTTTCGGTCTCCTGTTCCTCAGCCTCTTCACCACTCACGCCACCCAGGCGACCGCCCTCCTATTCGGCAACATCCTCGGCGTCTCGCCGGGAATGGTGCGCTCGCTCGCCTGGCTTGGCGCGCTGACGCTGGCGGCGCTCGCCGTCATCAGCAGGCCGCTGCTCTTCGCCAGCCTGCAGCCGGAGCTCGCCGAGGCAAAGGGCGTATCGCTGCGTCTCGTGGCGGTGCTGTTCCTGTCGCTGGTGGCACTCGCCGTCGCGCAATCGGTACAGGTGGTCGGCGTGCTGCTGGTCTTCGCGCTGATGGTCGGGCCACCGGCGGCGGCGCAGCTGCTCACGCGTCGGGTGGCCGCCGGCATCCTGCTCGCCGCCGCGCTCGCCGTCGCCGATGCGTGGCTCGGCATCGTGTGCGCGTGGTACAGCGATTGGCCGACGACGTTCTGGATCACCGCGTGGTCGGCGGCGATCTATCTCGCAGCCGTTGCCGTCATGCGACGGCGTGGTTGACGGCGCCGCTGCCTTCCCGCATCTCTTCCAGCGAAAACGGGGGGCCCGCATGCGGCTTTATTCATTTCCGCTGTCGTCGTCGTCCTACCGCGCGCGCATTGCCCTTCACCTCAAGGGCATCGCTTTCGAGACGGTGACGGTCGATCTGCCCGGCGGCGAGCAGCACAAGGCGAGCTACCACGGCATCAACCCGCAGGAGCGGGTGCCGGCGCTCGAACTGGACGATGGCACGGTCATCACCCAGTCGCTCGCCATCATCGACTACCTCGACAACGCCCACCCGGAACCGCCGCTGTTGGCGAGCCAGCCGGTCGCGCGCGCCAGGGTCCTGGCCGCCGCGCTGGCGATCGCGTGCGAAGTCCAGCCGCTCAACAATACCGGAGTGTTGCACTACCTGCGCGAGCGGCTCGGTGTGGATCAGGCGGCTCGGAGCGAATGGTACGGTCACTGGATTCGGACCGGCTTCGCTGCCGTCGAGCAGCTGATCGAGGGCAGCTCCTATTGTTTCGGCACCGCGCCGACGATCGCCGATATCTACCTGGTCCCGCAGGTGCTCAACGCCCGTCGATACAACGTCGACATTTCGGACTTTCCGAAGATTCGCGCCGTCGACGCGGTGGCCGGCGCCAATCCGGCGTTTGCCGCGGCGCGACCGCCTTTTCAGCCGGGTCTTGCTTGAGGCGGCCGCCGCCTTGAAACCCGATGGAAATCCACACCATCTATGGTTTGACCGGCCGTCGCCAACTCCGCATACTGCCGATTGAGGCACTGTGAAGACCGCGGCGCCCTTGATACGTCCGCCGCGGGGGTCCAGCTGGGGCTAGGCGCAGACGCGTGGCCGAAGGCCGGGGACCTGAAAATGGGACCAATACGCTGGATATCACTGACGGCCGCGATCGCGCTGGCGATGGGCGAAGGCATCGGTGTTGCCGCGGCGGCAGGCCCGGTGTGCACCGATCTCCAGGTGCGCCTGGCCGCCCTCGACAGCGGCAACAACCAGTCGGCGGCAACGTATCGTTCCTACGACACCGCGGTGAACCAGCAACGGGCCGAACTCGATCGCGCGACCGCCTCGGCCCGCAATGCCGGTTGCCTTGGCGGGTTCTTTTTCTTCCAGCGGCGTCCGGATGCAAGATGCGGACAGCTGATGGCGACCATCAACCAGATGCGCGCCAACCTCAGCCGGCTTGCCGCGATCCGCGACCAGTACGCCGGCGACCCCAATGCCGTCGCGCGCCAGCGCAACGCGCTGTTGCGCCAGCTTGCCCTCAACCAATGCGGCGGCAACTTCGCCAGTTACGGCGGCGGGCCGGGCAATCGCGGCCTGCTGGCCACGCTGTTTGGTCAGGCGCGCATCCGCACCTGGGGTGACGGCGGCTTCTTCAACGGGAACCCTTACGGCACTTACCGCACACTGTGCGTGCGCGCCTGCGACGGCTACTACTTCCCGATCAGCTTCTCGACCGTGCCCGACCGTTTCGCCGCCGACGAGCAGACCTGTCAGGCGATGTGCCCCGGCCAGCAGGTCCAGCTCTACTTCTATCGCAACCCCGGCGAAGGCCCCGAGCAGATGGTGTCGACGACCGGCGAACCCTACACGGCCCTGCCGACCGCCTTCCGCTACCGCCAGCAATACGATCCCGGCTGTACGTGCGGGGCGACAAGAGCGGGCACCGTGGCGGACCTGGCGGCGCAGGCTGCGGCGCTGTCCATGAACGGGCCGCCTACGCCGCTCGCGGCGACGGTGCCAACGCCGGTGCCGGTGCCGGCGCCGACGCCGGGCACCGACCCCGAAACGCTCGCCAACCGCGCCGGCGATTTGTCGCCGGCTCCGGTCGTACCGGCCGAGGTCTCGACGGCAGCCGGCTCGCCGGACAGCGCCGGCAAGAAGATCAGGGTGGTCGGACCGGACTACTACGTCGCCGAATAGCGACACTTCCGACGATTTCGGCTTTCGCGCAGACACCCCCTTCCTTATTGGCCCGACCTCTGCCAGATTTTGCAGCCGTGGCCGGACAGAGGGAGGTGACCGTGGCGGGTGTTGAGGCGGGGGGATCGATGGGCATCGGATCGGCGCGAGCGCTGGTCGCCGTCGGATTGCTGTCCCTCGTCGCCGGCTGCAGCGATCTTGGCGCTCCCGGCGGTACGACCGCGACGCCGACCGCCGACGCCATGTACGGCCGGATGGTCGACGACGGCATCACCATTCCGGCCGTTCCCGTGGGCAAGCTCGACCCGCGCTTCGCGCGCCGCCTCGTGCGGACGCCGTCCTATATCCCCGACGAGGCCGGCACCATCGTCGTCGATACCGCCAATCGCTACCTCTATCTGGTCCAGGCGGACGGCACCTCGATCCGCTACGGCATCGGCGTCGGCCGCCAAGGTTTTGCCTGGTCGGGCGAGGCGACGATCAGGGAGAAGCAGCACTGGCCGCGCTGGGTCCCCCCGCCCGAGATGGTGGCGCGCGATCCCAACGCGGTGCCGTGGGCCAAGGGCATGCCCGGCGGCCTCGACAATCCGCTCGGCGCCCGCGCCATGTATCTGTTCCAGGGGAACAAGGACACGCTCTACCGGCTGCACGGCACCAACGACGCCGCCAGCATCGGTCACGCGGTGTCGAGCGGATGCGTTCGCCTGCTCAATCAGGACGTGATCGACCTCTATGGTCGGGTCAAGATCGGCACCAAGGTGACCGTTCTGCCGGATGGCTACAGGGGCATCCCGCTGGTCGAGTATCTGTTCCCCGGGATCACGGCACCGACCGCGGCGCCGACCCCGCCGAAGAACATCGGTCAGATCTGATTTTCGCTGCGGGCGCAATTATCCCCGATCACGAAACTTGTTGGTGATCGGATAGCGGCGGTCGCGGCCGAAATTCTTGCGGGTGATCTTGACGCCGGGAGCGGCCTGCCGGCGCTTGTATTCGGCCAGGTAGAGCAGTTTTTCCACGCGCCGGACCGTCGCCTCGTCGTGGCCACGGGCGACCACCGCGGCGACCCGCATCTCGTCCTCCACCAGGCAGGCGAGGATGTCGTCGAGTTCCTCGTAGGGCGGCAGCGAGTCCTGGTCGGTCTGGTTGTCGCGCAGCTCGGCGGTCGGCGCGCGGGTGATGATGCTTTTCGGGATTATCTCCCCGGCCGCGCCGAGGGCGTCGTCCGGCTTGTGGGCGTTGCGCCAGCGGGCAAGCTTGTAGACCTCGGTCTTGTAGAGGTCCTTGATCGGGTTGAAGCCGCCGTTCATGTCGCCGTAGAGGGTGGCATAGCCGACCGACACCTCGGACTTGTTGCCGGTAGTGACCAGCATGGCGCCAAACTTGTTGGAAATGGCCATCAGGATCGTGCCGCGGGCGCGCGCCTGCAGGTTTTCTTCGGCCACGTCGGCGGCGCGATCGGCAAAAAGAGGCTTCAGAGCGGCGGTAAAGCCCTCGACCGCCGCGGCTATGGGAACGATGTCGTAGCG
>CAZSWL010000051.1:0-4662 GCA_964610725.1 uncultured Bauldia sp. | reverse complement strand
CCAGTCTGAAACACGCTTCTCGCCAGCATTGTAGGCGGCCGCGGCCAACCCAAGATTGCCATACTGGGCGCTGAGCTCGCTCAGATACTGTGCCGAGGCGGGAATCGCGGTGCGTGGGTCGAATGGATCGGTTAGCCCGCGCCGTGCCGCGGTTCCCGGCATGAACTGCGCGATGCCCTGCGCCCCTTTCGGGCTGATCGCATCGGCGAGGAAATGGCTCTCGCGCCACACCAGCCGCGTTAAGAAAGCTGTCGGCAGGCCGATCTCAGCCGCGGCCACGTCGATCAGGTCGCAGACCGTATCCTTCGGCTCCGCCTTGTGGTCGGCGGTCGCCACGGCGCTGTCCGGCGCGGTGAATGCGTCCTGTGCCCGGGCGAAGCCGCTTACCCCGGCAATTAGGGCAGCCGCTAGGCCGGTGCCAAGCACCAATCGGTTCACGCGGGTTCCCCGGCACATTGGTTCCCTCGTGCGCCCATGGCGGCGCTCCTTTATGCGAGTGAGCCGCTCGCGGCGGAATTTTCGGTATCGCGCACGGCGTTGCGCGAGGCCTACTGCATGCTCGCCGCCAAGGGTTTGATCGTTGCGCGGCCCAAGGTCGGCACCCGGGTGCGACCGAAGGGCGACTGGAACATGCTCGATCCGGATGTTTTCGCCTGGCACCTGCAGACCGGGCCCACAAAAGATTTCGTCGCCGACCTTCACGTCCTGCGGCAAATGATTGAACCGGCCGCCGCCGCCCTTGCTGCCCGTCACCGCACCCACGCAACGATCGATCGGATCTCCGCTGCCTATGCCGATATGGAACGCTTCAAGCACGGTGCCGGAGACCTCGTTGCCACCGACCTCGACTTCCACATGGCCATCATCGAGGCTACCGGCAATCTCTGCATCGGCGCTCTCGGCGGGTTAATTCATGCCGCGTTGCTGGTCACTTTCAGACTGAGCTGGGAAAGCGCGGCGCGCATACAAGACAACCGACTGCGCCAGCACAAAGCGGTTCTGGGGGCAATCCGCGAGGGGGTGCCCGAGATTGCCGCCCAGCGGATGACCGAGCTGCTTCGCGACTCGATCAAGGACGAGCTTCGTGCCCTGCGTCGCCGCGAGCGTTCCCATCCCCGCGCCGGGGGACGACGGGGTTCACGCCCGGCTGGCTGAACCTCCGCGCGGACAAGATCGTCACGCCGTCGGTGATCGCAAGGGCGCATCCGACCCTTGACACTGGTCAAACGACCGTATCGCGCCCGACCATCCATCGTTGATGGACTGACCGTCTGACGGTGATTTCAGTCTACATTGGTCCACATGGAACTTAGACATCGGGGCCGATTCTATGAATGGGCGCGAGGAGCGAAGATACTTGGCGATGGTAGAGCTCCGTCATGTGTCGGTGAGGGCGCTCCGATCGACAAGGCAGCCTCTGTCTATTCGTTGGTCTGTACTATCCGCCGCGCGGCGGCGGCGATGCGCGCGACATTCGGTCTATAGGCCTTTTCGAGGACAGGTGAGAAGGGGACCGGAACATCTGCCGAGGCCACGCGCTCGATTCTGAGCCCGGGGCAGCGCTCGGCGAGGCCGGCGCTGATCTCCGCTGCAACGCCGCCTGTCTTCGGTCCCTCTTCAACGAGCAACACGCGGCCCGTCTTTTGCGCCGAAGCCGTCAACGTGGCCCAATCAAGCGGTACAAGGCTCCTCGCGTCGACTACCTCCGCATGGACGCCATCTGTTGCCAGTTGCTCGGCGGCATGCAAGGCGAAATGTGCCATCAGGAGCCAACCGACGATGGTCACGTCGTCGCCTTCCTTAAGAACGGCCGCCTTGTCGAGCGGCACCACGAACTCCTCGTCGGGAATGTCGCTCGTCGCGTCGATTGCCCCCGGCTCAGCGCGCGCTCCCTTCGAACCGTACAGTAACTTGTGCTCGAACATCATCACCGGGTTGTTGTCACGCACAGCCGCCTTGAGCAGGCCTTTGGCGTCATAGGCGTTTGACGGCGCGACCACTTTCAGTCCGGGAACGCAAGTGAAGAACCGCTCCATGTTCTGAGCGTGCTGCGAGCCGCGCCCGGTTGCACCGACGGGCGCGCGCATGACCAAAGGAATCTCGATCTGTCCGCCCGACATATAGCGGAGCTTGGCGGCGTTGTTGATGATCTGGTCGCTGGCAAGCAGCAGAAAGTCGCCGTACTGAACGTCAACAATCGGCCGCATCCCCATTATGGCCGCGCCGACAGCAACGCCGAAGAAACCGAGTTCGGCAATCGGCGTGTTGATGATCCGTTCGGGAAATTCCTCCTGCAGACCAAGCGTTACCGTGAAGGCTCCACCCCAGCCCCCGGCGATCCCGATATCCTCACCGAGACAGAAGACCTTTTCGTCCCGCCGCATTTCCTCGGCGATACCGTCGCGCAGTGCTTCTGCTATGCCTTGTCGCTTCATGCCGAGACTTTCGGCGCAAACACATCGGTTTCGAGATCGTCGAGGGTGGGCAGCGGTGCCGCCTTGGCGCGCTCAACCCCCGCCGCGAAGCGCTCGGTAGCCGCGGATTTCATGGCTTCGAGCCTGACCGGGTCGGTCAGCCCGTCAGCCTGCAACCGCGTCGCAAACCGTTCGATGGGATCGCGCGTCAACCATTCCTGCCGTTCCAATTTCGGCTGGTAGTGGCATGGATCGCGGCGAGAGTGGCCGGTGCGACGATAGGTCAGAAGCTCGAGCAGAAAAGGCCCCCGGCCCGCCCGGCATTGTGCCGCTGCACGGTGCGTTGCCTCGTAGACGGCGAGAACATCATTGCCATCGACCGTCTCGCCGTCAAAGCCGTAAGCAGCGGCGCGGTCCGAGATCTTCGTATCACGCATAACGAGATCGATGCGCGTCGACGCACCGTAGAGATTGTTCTCGCAGACGAAGATCACCGGCAGGCTCCAGATCGCCGCCATGTTGAGGCCTTCATGAAACGCACCTTCGGCGACTGCGCCGTCGCCGAAGAAGCATGCGACTACCTGCGGTTTCCTTTGCATGCGGAGCGCTAGCGCCATGCCAGTGGCGAGAGGGATCCCGCCGGCCACGATCGCAATACCGGGAACCATGCCCTTCTGCATGTTGCCAACATGCATCGATCCACCTTTGCCCTTGCAGCAGCCTGTCTTCGCGCCGAAGAGCTCATCCAGAAGCTCTTGCATACTGAGCCCCTTGGCGAGCGCGTGACCGATACCGCGAAAGGTCGACGTGATGAAATCGTCCTGATTAAGCGCCGCGCAGACGCCGACGGCGGTGGCTTCCTGGCCCTGACACTGATGGATCGTCCCCGGCATCGAGCCTTCCATGAAGAGAAAGCGGACGCCTTCCTCGAACTCGCGGATTTCGATCATCCGCTCAAGCAGGCCCAGCAAGAATTCGGACCGCGACTCCGTCATTTCCGGACCTCGATTGTAGCGATGAGTTGGCCTACAGGGACCTGGTCGTTTTCGCACACGAGCTGGCCGGTCAACGTGCCCGTGGCGATAGCTTCGATCTCCTGGACCGCCTTATCAGTCTCGACTTCGAGAATGGTGTCTCCACGCTTGACCGGTGCGCCGACGTCGACCAGCCATTTCAGTATGGTGATGTCGGTGCCCTCGGTGGTCGAGAGATCGGGCATCCTCATCTTCACTTCCATCAGACTTCTCTCACCTCGAGCGGATTGGCAGCGATGAGGGCGTCGGCCTCGTCGCTGCCGAGCACGCCAGTGGTGGTGCCGACTGCGCGCACCGCAGACGCGCCAAGCGCGCCGCCGTAGCGCAGCATAGCCGGAAGATCCCATCCGCGTACGATCCCGTTGATAACGCCTGCCGCGAAAGCATCCCCGGATCCGGACGGGTCAACGATCTCGAAATGATAGACACCCGACTGCCAGCGGCGCCGGCCACCGCTGGCGAAACAACCGGCTGCGCCGCAAGTGACAATGACCGTGTTGGCACCGCGCGCCTGCAGGGCGGCGATCTGCTCGAAAGGCTCAGAGACCCCGGTGAACACACGAGCCTCGTCGTCATTGGGCAGGAAGTAGTCGATGTGCGGAAGAATGCGGTTGAGCGCGGCGGACATGTCGAACTCCTGTGGCACGACGACGTCGACGACCGTGATCACACCGGCGCGCCGACATGCCTCAAGCAGTGTCGCAAGCTCTTCAATGTTGATGGCCGGCATCGCGAAAAGCCCGCCGACATAGAAGACCTTCAGCGCCACCGCCCATTCAGCATCGATGTCCCGGACGCTGAATGCGGCGTTGGCGCCGAAGGCATGGATATAGCGTCGGTCCTCCCCGGCGACGAGAAGAGCGACCGTCTTGCTGGTCGGCAGACTGTGCGAACGCACGATGCGGCTACAGCCAACATCGGCCCCCCGCAGAATGGTGAGCAGACTCTCAGCCGATGCGTCGCGGCCGAGACATCCCGTGATCTCGGCCGCGATGCCCTGCCGCACCAGATCGATGGCTACGTTCGCGGCACAGCCGCCGACATGCATCGGAATATCGTCGACCGCGAGCAACTCGCCGGGGTTGGGTAGAGCCGCCATTGGGCCGCAGAAATTGTCTGCGACTAGAATCCCCGCGCAGCCGACGGTTGCCATGCTCACGCCCTTCCGGTTGAGCCGAGGACCGGCATGCGCTCCAGCACGGCTTCGCGCACCG
>CAZSWL010000050.1:0-4330 GCA_964610725.1 uncultured Bauldia sp. | reverse complement strand
TATTTCTTGGCGTCCGCCTCCACCCAGGCGTCGCCGTTCGGCGCCTTGACGATCTTGTAGGGGACCAGCTCCTTGTCCTTGCCCACCATCGGGTCGTCGTAACGCCGGCCGATCAGCCGCTTGACCGCGAAGAAGGTGTGTTCAGGGTTGGTCACTGCCTGGCGCTTGGCCGGCTGGCCGACCAGCCGCTCGCCGTCATCGGTGAAGGCGACCATCGACGGCGTGGTGCGCGCGCCTTCCGCGTTCTCGATGACCTTGGCGGTCTTGCCGTCCATGACCGCGACGCACGAGTTGGTGGTGCCGAGGTCGATACCGATCACCTTTGCCATTTGTTCGATCTCCATTCCGGCAGACCGCGACGGGTCCCTGGCAGGGCCCCCGACCGATCCCCTGACGTGATTCGCCCCCCCTGTCGAGCGAAAGCCCGGGAAGCGTTTGTTCCTGGCGTATATAAGAAGGGGTGAAATCGGCCGCAAGCGGCGCGCTTGCCTGCGAGGAGACCGCCATGCCGCACCGTCGCCGTCCGTCGACCCGTCCGGGCCTGATCGGCCTGATCGCCGCTGTTCTCGTCGTGCTGTCCGCCGCCTGTGCGCCGGCCGCCGCCCAGGTCGCCGCCCCGCCGCCGGGCTCGCCGCTGCGCGTGCAAATCCTCGACGCCGTCCGGCTCATGGTCGCGGCCGAGGTCGCCCCGCCGGTCGAGTTCGTCGTCAACGACATGCGCGTCCTCGGCGAATGGGCCTTCGTCGACCTTGCCCCGCAGCGGCCGGGCGGTCGCCCCATCGAGTACGTCTATACGCGCTATCAGGCGGCGGTCGATTCCGGCGCCTTCGCCAACCGGGTGGTGGCGCTGCTGCGCCGGACGCCGACCGGCTGGCTCGTCTACCAGTATTCGCTCGGCGCCATCGACGTTGCCTGGTACGGCTGGTGGACATACTACCCGGTACCCGAGGAGGTGTTCCCGCCTCACTGAGGCGATGCGGAAAGGCGGCGAGGGGGTCGATATGACCATGGGGTCGTTGGCGAACGCAGAAGCGGCACCCGCCATTACCTGGCTTCGCCGCGGCACGCTTGCCCCGGCATGAGCACGCGGCCCGCCACGCTGGCGTTGACCCAAGGCCGGCAGCTATGGCGCGGCGGCCTACCGCCGCACGAGCAGACGGCCATCCTTGCCGAGCTGCGCCGGGCGGAAGCCGACGCGCCCTTCTTCACGCCGGCGATGCCGAGGACCGGCAAGCCGTTCTCCGTCCGCATGACCAACCTTGGCCCCCTCGGCTGGGTGTCGGACAAGGAGCGCGGCTACCGTTACCAGGCGACCCATCCGGTTACCGGCGAGCCGTGGCCGGCGATTCCGGCAACCGTGCTCGAGGTGTGGCGGAGCGTGACGGACTACCCGCACGATCCGGAAGCCTGTCTTGTCAACTATTACGCACCCGGCACCCGCATGGGCCTTCACCAGGACCGCGACGAGGAGGATTTGTCGGCGCCGGTGGTTTCGATCTCGCTCGGCGACGACTGTCTGTTCCGTGTCGGTGGTGTCTCCCGCAATGGGCCAACCAAATCGATGAGGCTCTCCTCCGGCGACGTGGTCGTGCTTGCCGGCGCCTCGCGCCTCGCCTTCCACGGCGTCGACCGTATCTATCCGGGAACCTCGACGTTGCTCGCCGGATGGTTCCCGCAAGGCGGCCGCATCAACTTGACGCTCCGCCGGGTGACGCGGCCGCCGCCCTAATATCGCCGTCACCGGCGGTATGGATTGCCAACGACTGGAGAACGACGTGAAACAGCAAGTCATGGAAATCGGGCGCACCCTTGTTGGCGCCGCGCTCCTGACCGTGGTGCTCAAGACGGTGGCTTTCGCCACCTATTACATCCCCTCGGAGAGCATGGTGCCCACCTTCGAGGTCGGCGACCGGCTGATCGCCACCAAGTTCGACTACGGCTATGGCCCCTATTCCCTGCCGCTGGTCACCCTGCCGCCGCTGCCGTTCCACGACGGCCGTCTGTTCGGGCGTCTGCCGGCGCGGGGCGACGTCGTCCTTTTCCGTCATCCGACCACCGGCGAAACGCTCATCAAGCGGGTCATCGGCCTTCCCGGCGACAGCATCCGCATCGTGCACGGCCGCCTCGTCATCAACGGCGATATCACCGCGCGCCGCTTCGTCAAGACCTACGCCTACCAGCAATACGAGGGACCGTCGGTCATCGTGAACGAATACGAGGAGACGCTGCCCGGCGGCCTCACCCATCCGATCATCATCCGCTCCGACGACGACCCTGAGGAGAATACCGGCCAATACATTGTCCCGCCGGACCACCTGTTCGTTATGGGCGATAACCGCGACGATTCCGCCGACAGCCGCTTCGCTGAACTCGGCTACGTGCCGGTCGCCAACCTGATCGGCCGCTCGCGGCTGATCCTCTACTCGCTGCACGACTGTCGGCCGGAGCCTGGGCTGACCTGCGCGCCGCGGCGTTATCTCACCCCTGTCGACTGAGCCTGCGGGCGAAGCCGACCAGGTGACCGCAAATGGGGGAGGCGACATGCGTGGTCGATCGAACATGGCGAAGCTCGCCGGCGGCGCTGTGATCGCCCTCTTGGTTGCGGCGTTTTCCGCGCATCAGGCCGCGGCACAGAAAGAGCAGTTCATAAGGTCAAAGCCGCACGTCAATGTGAGCGGTTCCCGGCAGCAGTCCGGTGACCTCACCAGTGAGTCCGGCAACGCGCCGGACGCGGCCGACAACGCGGATTGCCCGACCGATGCGACGAAACGGGAAAACGCCTCGGCTGCCGACTGCCACGCCGAACCGCGTTTCGTTCCGGACGATTAGGCCGGGAGCGCGGCCGCGGGCTGGCAGGTGATGCTTGCGCGGCGCCTAACCGCTGATGTTGAACGCCGCCAGCGCCGCCATGTTGACGATGTCGGAGTCCTTGGCGCCGAGCGAGACGATCTGCACCGGCTTGTCGAGACCGACGAGCAACGGCCCGATCACGGTTGAGCCGCCCAATTCCTGCAGCATCTTGGTGGCGATCGCCGCCGAGTGGTAGGCCGGCATGATCAGCACGTTGGCCGGTCCCGACAGGCGGCAGAACGGGTAGGCGGCCATGACCTTCTGGTTGAGCGCGACGTCGGCCGCCATCTCGCCGTCGTACTCGAAGTCGACCCGCCGCCGGTCAAGCACGTGCACTGCCTCGCGGATCTTCCGCGCCCGCGGCCCTTCCGGCAGGCCGAAGGTCGAGTAGGCGAGCAGCGCCACCCGCGGCGTGTAGCCCAGACGCCTGGTCACCCCCGCCGCCTCCTCGGCGATGTCGGCCAGTTCCTCCGGCGTCGGCATGTCGTGGACGGCGGTATCGGCAACCACCACCAGCCGTCCGCGGGTGAGCACGATCGAGATGCCGATCACCCGGTGTCCGGGCTTCGGATCGATCACCCGGCGCACGTCCTCCAGCACGGTCCAGTAGTTGCGGGTGACCCCCGAGACCATGGCGTCGGCGTCGCCGAGTGCCACCATGCAGGCGCCGAAATGGTTGCGGTCGGTGTTGACCAGCCGCTGGCAGTCGCGGAACAGGTAGCCCTTGCGCTGTAGGCGGGCGTAGAGGAAATCGGCGTAGTCGGCGTTGCGCCGCGACAGCCGCGCGTTGTGGATCTCGATGCCCTCGTGGATGTCGATGCCGGCCCCCTCGGCGGCGTTGCGCACGGTCTCCTCACGCCCGATCAGGATGGCGGTGCCGAGCTTGTTATGCACGAAGCTCACCGCCGCGCGGATCATCTGCTCCTCCTCGCCCTCGGCGAAGACCACCCGTCTGGGCGTGCGCCGCACCCGCTGGTAGATGCGCTGCAACGTGCCGACGATGGGATCGCGGCGCGCCGACAGTTGCACCATGTACTGGGCCATGTCGGTGATCGGCTTTCCGGCGACGCCTGAATCCATCGCCGCCCGCGCCACCGCCGCCGGCACCTCCGACAACAGCCGCGGGTCGAACGGCACCGGGATGATGTAATAGGGACCGAATTTCGGCCGCACCCCCTGGTAGGCGGCCGCCACCTCGTCGGGGACGTCCTCGCGCGCCAACGCCGCCAGAGCCTGTGCCGCGGCCACCTTCATGGCCTCGTTTATGGTGGTCGCGCGCACGTCGAGGGCGCCGCGGAAGATGTAGGGGAAGCCGAGGACGTTGTTCACCTGGTTCGGATAATCCGAGCGGCCGGTGGCGATGATCGCGTCGTCGCGCACAGCCTGGACTTCCTCCGGCGAGATCTCGGGATCCGGATTGGCGCAGGCGAAGATGATGGGCTTGTCGGCCATCGCCTTCACCATCTCTTGCGTCACAGCG
>CAZSWL010000049.1:0-9199 GCA_964610725.1 uncultured Bauldia sp. | reverse complement strand
GCGCCGTTAGCAAACCGGCAACCAACAAAAAAGCGCATGTTAGTATAGATTTAGCGTTAATCGCACGAATCTGCTTGAAGTCCGCAACCTGAGCGTGTCAGGCGGCGGCGCCGGCCACCCGGTTGCGGCCGTCGCGTTTGGCCCGATAGACCGCCTCGTCCGCCCGCATGAACAGCGCTTCCGCGGTATCCTCGCGCGAAGCGAGTGAGGCGATGCCGATCGACACCGTCACCGTCACCGCCTGATTGCCGCCGGTGATGCGGAAGGGGTCGCCGGCGATGCGCTGGCGCAAACGCTCGCCGACCAGCATGGCCAGCCCCGCATCGGTGTCGGGCATGACGATGACGAACTCCTCGCCACCGAGCCGGCAGGCCAGATCGATGCCGCGTACCGCCCGCCGCACGCGCCGGGCGAATTCGCGCAGCACGTCGTCCCCGGCGGCGTGCCCGAAACTGTCGTTGATCGACTTGAAATGATCGATATCGACGACCAGCAGCGACAGCGGCTTTTCGCGCGCCTTCGCCTGCTCGATCAGGGCCGCCAGGTGACGGTCGAGGTAGCGGCGATTGTTGAGGCCGGTGAGGTCATCGGTGACCGCCATCTCCACCGTCATCTGGACACTGTCGCGCAGGCGGTCGGAGAAGCGCTTGCGGCGGATCTGGGTTCTCACCCGCGCCAGCAGTTCGTTGCGCTCGATCGGCCTCACCAGATAGTCGTTGACGCCGAGATCGAGGCCGCGCAGCAGCCGCACGTTGTCGTCGGGATCGACGATGACCAGGATGGGCAGCATGCGGGTGCGATCGAGCGAGCGCAGGTGCGAACACAGCCTGAGCGCGTCGATCTGCTTGAGGTTGAGGCTGATGACGGCCAGATCGTAGTCGCCTTCGGCGATGCGGAACAACGCCTCCTGCGGGTCGGGCTCGTGTTCGACCGTGTAGGCCGGCGCCAGCGCCTGCCTGACGCGCTCGACCGTCCCGGCGGCATCTTCGACCAGGATCACCTTGCCCCCGGCCGCCACGACGAACGGATCGAATTCCTCGTCGAAACTGATGCCGGTCGAGGCGCGTATCATCAGTTCGTCGGTGAGCACCTTGAGTCTGACCAGACTCTTCACCCGCGTGATCAGGGCGATGTCGTTGACCGGTTTGGTGAGGAAATCATCGGCGCCGGCCTCAAGTCCGGCGATGCGGTCGGCCGGCTCGTCGAGGGCGGTGATGATGACGACGGGGATGTGAGCGGTACGCGAGTTGCGCTTCAGCCGGCGGCAGACCTCGAAGCCGTCCATGCCCGGCATCATCACGTCGAGCAGCACGATATCGCATTGCCCGCGCTCGCAGACGTCCAGCGCCGCCTGGCCGTTGGTCGCGGTGACCACCTCGAAGTATTCCGCCGCCAGACGCGCCTCCAGCAGCTTGACGTTGGCGACGACGTCGTCGACCACGAGCACGCGCGCGGTCATCGCATTTCCTTATCAGCCATCACCCAGGTAGGCTTTAACCGTGTCGAGGAACGTCACCACCGAGATCGGCTTGGACAGATACGCCTCGCAGCCGCCCTGGCGGATACGCTCTTCATCGCCCTTCATGGCGAACGCGGTGACCGCGATCACCGGGATGGCCCTCAGCTCATCGTCCTCCTTGATCCACTTGGTCACTTCCAGCCCCGACACCTCGGGCAGCTGGATGTCCATCAGGATGAGATCCGGGTGATGCTCACGGGCGAGATCGATCGCCTCGAGACCGTTGCGCGTCTGGACGATGTTGTAGCCGCTCGCCTCCAGCAGGTCGTGAAAGAGCTTCATGTTGAGCTCGTTGTCTTCGACGACCAGCACGGTCTTCGCCATGATGGGTTGTCCTGTGGCCGGCTCGGCGCTCAGCGTGCCGGCGATATCCGCCATTCCCTTGGCCGCGAAGGTAGACTTGATTCATTTCGGAAAGGCAAATGTGATGTCAGAAAAGCGCCCGCGCGGCGACCGCAAGATGGCGGAATCCCTGGCCGTTGACGCGCTCGCCTTCCTTGCCGCCCGCCCCGAGGCGCTGGCGCGCTTCCTCGCGCTGAGCGGGGTCGGGCCGCAGACCCTGCGCGCCACCGCCGCCGACCCGGCCTTCCTGGCCGCCGTGCTCGACCAGTTGCTCGACAACGAGGAACTTCTGCTTGCCTATGCCGACCACGCCGGCATCGCAGCGCCGGACGTCATCGCCGCCCGCCGCCTGCTCGGCGAAGCGTGAACGGCGCGACCCGCGACGCCGTCGACCCCGCCCTGCGGCGGCGTGGCCGACAGCAGCCGTTCGCGCTCAGCGGCCCGCCGCCGCCGCTTCCGCCGCCCTCGGCGCTGCGCTCTTGTCGCCGTGATCGCGTTCGGCGATCGCTTCGTGCTTCTTGAGGTCTTCGACCGCCGCGTCGTGGTCGGCCTTGGCCGCCGCGAGCCGCTCCTTGAGCTCGTCCGCCGAGGCACTGAGGTTGTCGCGCCGCTGCATGGCGGCCTTGGCGAAGGTGGGATAGGCGAAGTGGTCGACGTCGTGGATGCCGCTGCGTTCCTGCTCGGCGGCGATCTGGCGGTCGAGATCCTTGGCCATGCGCTCGAACTCGGCGATGGTCATTTCGATCTGGGCGACCTGACGCCGCTTGTCCTCGACCTGGAAGCGCTTCAGGCGAATGGTACTGTCACGCGACTTCATCACTGCGAACTCCCTTACGCCCCCGCCGGGTGTCCCGCCCTGCAGGACATGCCGGTTCTCGTTTGCCGCCGCCCCGGCCGATAAACCTTTCGTTTACATCTCAGGTTAATCATGGCCGATGACCGCTTAATTCGGGGTAAACCTCGGGGTCTGCCGTGAATGTGCGTTCGTCGAGTCTGGTGAGTGGCTTAGTGCCGGTCCTTCAAGTTGGCTAAGAGAACGTTAACCCGGTGAATCCTTCGATATCTCAATAGAGTGTGAGGGCTACCCTAGACTTTTGATTAATTTGCTTGTGCAGTGGAATGAGGGTTTGTTAACCATTGCGTGGTAGCGTGGCGAGTCGGGGTTAGCCGTTTCTTGGTGCCGTTTTGCGTGTGCGTGCGGCGCGTACGTCACGCTGGGGCAGGCCAAGGGGGATTGGGATGCGAGTTCTGTTGATCGAGGACGACAGCGCTACCGCGCAGAGCATCGAACTGATGCTCAAGTCGGAGAACTTCAACGTCTACACCACCGACCTCGGCGAGGAAGGCGTCGACCTCGGCAAGCTCTATGACTACGACATCATTCTGCTCGATCTCAATTTGCCCGACATGTCCGGCTACGAGGTCCTGCGCACGCTGCGGCTGTCCAAGGTCAAGACGCCGATTCTGATCTTGTCGGGGCTCGCCGGCATCGAGGACAAGGTGCGCGGTCTCGGCTTCGGCGCCGACGACTACATGACCAAGCCGTTCCACAAGGACGAGCTGGTCGCCCGCATCCACGCCATCGTCCGCCGTTCCAAGGGCCATGCCCAGTCGGTGATCACCACCGGCGAGTTGACCGTCAATCTCGACACCAAGACCGTCGAGGTCAACGGCCAGCGCGTGCATCTGACCGGCAAGGAGTACCAGATGCTCGAGCTGCTGTCGTTGCGCAAGGGGACCACCCTCACCAAGGAGATGTTCCTCAATCATCTCTATGGCGGCATGGACGAGCCCGAGCTCAAGATTATCGACGTGTTCATCTGCAAGCTGAGGAAGAAGCTTGCCGCCGCCACCGGCGGCCAGAACTACATCGAGACGGTGTGGGGCCGCGGCTATGTGCTGCGCGAGCCCGAAGAGCACGAAATCCGCGAGAGCGCCTGAGTTTTACGCGCCGTCCTTCCTCCCACGGCGCGGACCTGGGAAAGCCCCGCCCCGACCCTCCCGGCGGGGCTTTTCTCGCCGTCGCCGGCCGTCAGAGCATTCCGATTTCGTGCAGCTTGGTCTCGACGGCGGCGCGGTCGAACGGCTTGAGGATGTACTCGTCCGCCCCGGCCCTCAGCGCCCGCGCCAACTGCGCGACGTCCGCCTCGCTGGCGCAGAACACCACCCGCGGCCGCTTGCCGCCCTGCATCTGTCTGAGGTTCGACAGGAAGTCGACGCCGTCCATCACCGGCAGGTGCCAGTCGAGCAGGATCATGTCGGGCATCGCGCGCTGGCAGGCGTCGATGGCGGCCCGCCCGTCGGGGGCCTCCGTCACGTCGAAGTCGAAATCCTCAAGGATGCGGCGCGCCACCTTGCGCACGACGCTTGAATCGTCGACGACGAGACAATGCCTCATGTCAATCCCCGCCGGCCGGACGCCGGACTCCCACGCTGCCGCGCCGAAAGGCTAGGACGGCAAGGGTTAAATTTGCCTGAAGGCGGCCGCCGATGCCGCGCTCAGGTGCGCGGTACCGCTTCGATCACCACGTCGGCCGCATCGAGGCGCGCCGAGATCGACATCGCCACCGCCCGCGCCAGCGCCCCGGTGTAGTAGGCCTGGACAGACTGGGCGTCGACCTGCAGCCCGTCGAGGGCGCCGGGCACCAGCCGCTCGAACGCTTGCGGCACGCGCGCGCTCGGCCCGGAAGAATGCAGCGTGAAGCGCGGCGCCGTCGAGCCCTCGACCTTGACCTTGACGACGCCCCCGCGCGGCACCGCGGCGTTGGCGAGCAAGATGAGGTTGAGCAGCAATTTGACCAGGTTCTTGGGCATCAGCACCCGCGGCGACTCCCATGCGAACTCGGCCTTCTCCTCGTCCATGTAGCCGGTCGCTACCTTCTCGGCGTCGGCCAGATCGATTTCGGCGCCGGCGGAGCCGGCGGCGCCGAAGGCCAGGCGCGCGAACTGCAGTTTCGCCGACGCCTTGCGCGCGCTCTGCTGAATGAGGTCGAAGGCGAACTTGCGCATGTCGTCGGTGCTGTCCTCGGCCAGCACCTCCAGGCCGTTGATGATGGCGCCGACCGGCGAAATGATGTCGTGGCAGACCCGGCTGCACAGCAGCGCCGCCAGATCGAGCGCCTCCAGTTCGACCTGCTCACCCATGTTCCCTCCGGCGACCAAGCCCGCCGACGAATCGCGCCAGTCGTTCATCCCGATCCCGATACACCGCCGCGGCATAGCTGCCAACCGGCCACCGCCTGCCACGAGGGCGCCCTTTTTGGCGTAGAATTTTTGCGCCGATTCGCGGTCTGTCCGCGACAAGAGGTCCGTCATGACCACCCTGCTTCGCGTTCTCGCGGCCGCCGCCCTGGTGGCGCTCACGTGCCTCGGCACCGTGTCTGCGGCCGCCGCCCAGCCGGCCGAGGGCAGATATCAGGTCGACGAACTGATAACCGAAGGCAACCAGTTCTTCGGCGAGGTGTCGCAGGGCCTGGCCAGCATGGTCGAGCGCGCCGTATCCCAGTATGGCCTGCCCAACGGCTACATCCTCGGCCAGGAAGGCAGCGCCGCGCTCGTCGGCGGGGTCCGCTACGGCGAAGGCACGCTGTACACCAAGAACGCCGGCCAACACCCGGTCTTCTGGCAAGGACCGACCATCGGCCCCGATATCGGCGGCAACGGCGACCGTGTAATGATGCTGGTCTACAACCTGCCGGAAGTCTCCGCGCTTTATCAGCGTTTTCCGGGCGTTGCCGGCTCGGCCCACGTTCTGGCCGGCTTTGGCATGACCGTGGTCGGCCTCGACGGCATCTACGTGGTGCCGATCGTTTCCGGGATCGGCGCCCGCCTCGGCTTCAACTTCGGCTACCTCAAGTTCACCGCACAGGCCACCTGGAATCCGTTCTAAGCCGAAATCGCAGGTTTTGCTGGATATGTGGCCGGCTTCATTGCGATTGTTTGTCCGATCGAATTTAATCGACAGTTAGGAGGCCAACGCCCATAGACGGGCGTCGTCGACGCGGCGAGGAGAGCCGGGATTGGTTCAGGCGGTCATGTATTTCGCGCTTGGCCTGCTCGCCGCGGGGCTGCTGGCGCTTCTGGTAACCCCGGCGATGTGGCGTCGCGCGACGCGTCTGGCGCGGGCGCGCATCGAGGCGACGGCCGCGATGAGTCGCGCCGAGATCAACGCGGAGAAGGACCACCTGCGCGCCGACTTCGCCGTCACCAACCGGCGGCTGGAGCTCGACGTCGGCCGCCTGAGCGAGAAGCTCGGCGGGCAGGTGCTCGAGGTCAATCGCCGGCGTGACGAGATCGCGGCGCTCGTGCGCCGCCAGAGCGAACTCAACGATGCCATCGGCACGCTGGAAAGGCGGGTCGACGGGCTCACCACCTCGCTTACCGCCCGCGAAGCGGAACTCGCCGCCACCCGGGGTGAGGTGACGGCGCACGAGCGCACTCTAGCCGAGCGCGCCGCCGCGATCGACGACCTCGGCTCGCGCCTCGCCCTGAGCGAGCAGCGCGGCGAGGAACAGCGCCTGGAGCTGGTTGCCCGCGACACCAGCATCGGCAACCTCGGCGATCGCGTGGTCGAGGTGACGGCCGCCGCCACCGCCGCCGCCGCCGAGCGCGACCGGCTGGCGTCCGCATTGACCCAGGAGAGCGAGCGCCTCGCCACCGCGACCAAGCGGGCCGAAGGCCTCGAGGCGAGCCTCGCGGCCCTGCGCGCCGAGCGTGCCGAACGCCTCGCCGAACTGGACCGTCGCGCCGACGAGGTGCAGGCGCTGAAATCCGAGCTCGCCGCCGAGCAGGTCGGTCGCGAAGCCATCGTCGCCGAACTCAGACAGGCGCGCGAGCGCGAGGACGCGGCTCGCGGCGAGGCGGCCGCCATGGCCGCCGAGCTTGCCGGGCGCAGCGAGGGGCTGGCCGGCAGCGACAATCTCGACAAGGCGATCGCCGCCATCGAAGCCGACAAGGCGGCGCTCACCGCCCGCCTGGCCGCCCTCGAGAGCGATTACGCCGCCCTTGTCTCCGAGAACGCCGAGTTGCGTCGCGTCGCCGGCGCCGAATGGGAGAGCGACCGCCAGGAGAACGAGCGCCTGCGCGAGCGGCTGCACGAGGTGGCCAGCAACGTCGTCCGCCTGACCCAGGCGATGGCGTCGGCCCATCCCGCCCTCATCGCCGCCGACGACGGCAACGGTCCCAACCGCCCGACCACATCTGCGCCCCACCCGCAGGGCGAGCGCCCGCCGGCCGCGGCGGCAAGCCCGGGCGAAGCGGCTGCCCCCGCGGGCGAGGGCGGCACCCTCGGCGAACGTCTGCGCGCCCTGCAGCACATCGGCGCCCGCCACTGACGATTGCCGCCGCGGTGCGGCGCTACCTGAACAAGGGATCGAGATAGCGGCGGCGTGCCTTCTCGCCGGCCAGGCAATCGGCCTTGCCGGACGGGGCGCCGTCGTCCGCCGCCAGCATCACACGCGGAGCGAGGCCGGCGACCTCGAGCACCAGCTTGCGGCGGACCGCCACCTCGAAGCGGCCGATGTCGTCGACCGTGATCATGAACGAGCCCGGTCCGCCGATGACGCAATCGCGGTAGTAGACGTCGAGATCGGGCATGTCGAACGGCCCGCCCCACGTGCTCGGTCTGATGATGATCGGCAGGCCGTTGATGGTGATGCCCTCGTCGACCAGCTGGTCGCGCACGGGAGCCACCGGCGCGCCGATGTTGTTGGCGCCGTCGCCCGACACATCGATCGTGCGGCGCAGGCCCGTGACCTTGCTCTCGGCGAACTGGCGGGCGGCGAACAGCAGGCCGCCGGAGATCGAGGTTCCCATTTCGCGCGTGATGGGCGCCGCATCGAGCGCGGTGGCGAAGGCCTCGGCGTCGTCGCGCCCGGCGATGATCCGCCAGGGAACGATCACTTTCTGGTAGAAGGCCCCGGCCCACTCGAGATAGGTCACCGCGATGCGGCCGATGCCGCCGCCGGTGATCGCATTGATCACCTCGGGGTTGCGGAACGCGGCGACATAGCCCTGCCGCTGCACGCCGAGCTCGTCGTAGTCCATCGACCGCGAGATATCGACGGCGAGCACCAGTTGCACGTCGACGTCGGCGCCGACCGCCCGCGCCGGCGGGGACACGACGCAGCTCACGCAAACGATCACACCGAGCACGGCGAGAGAACGCATGTGCCTCGTCTCCAGCGCTCCCCTCGCCCGATTCACTATCATCGCCGGCCGATCTAGCAAATGCGCGGCAGGGGATCGTCCTCGAGCTCTTCGAGCATGCGCTCGCCGCCGATTTCGGTTCGCATGGTGACATGGCCGCCGGTCCCGCCGATCGCGCCGACGATGGCGGCGAGCTCTCCCGCCGGCAGCGCCTTCCATGCGGCGAGCGCCCGTGGCGCTTCCTCGGCGGCGACGACCGCCACCACGCGCCCTTCGCAGGCGAGGTAGAGCGGGTCGTAGCCGAGCATCTCGCACACCCCGCGCACCGGCGGGCGGACCGGGATTGCGGTCTCGTCGAGGGTGACGGTCCGACCGCTGGCGCGGGCGATATCGTGCATGACGGTGACCAGCCCGCCGCGGGTCGGATCGCGCATGAAGCGCAGGCCGGCGAAATCGAGGAGCGCCGTGGTCAGCGGCAGCACGCTCGCCGCGTCGGAGGCAAGGTCTCCCTTGAGACCGAACGCCTCGCGCGCCAGCATCACCGCCGTGCCGTGATCGCCGACCGGACCGCTCACCATGATCGCGTCGCCGCCGCGGACGCGGCCGAGGCCGAGACGCAGCCCCGGCCGGCGCACGCCGATGCCGGTGGTGGCGAGATAAAGGCCGCCGCCCTCGCCGCGGTTGAGCACCTTGACGTCGCCGGCGACCACGCGGACGCCGCATTCCCCCGCCGCGCGCGCCATACTGGCGACGATGCGGTCGAGCTGGGCGAACTCCAGCCCCTCCTCGATGAAGGCATCAAGCCCGAGGTAGGCCGGGATGGCGCCGGCCACGGCGAGATCGTTGACGGTACCGTGCACGGCGAGCGAACCGATGTCGCCGCCGGGGAACTCCAGCGGCTGCACGGTGAAGCCGTCGGTGGTGATGACCACCTCGCCCGCCGCCAGCGACAGCGGCACCGCGTCGGCGCTTGTATCGAGATCGGGGTTGGCGAGGTGGCGGGCGAACACCTCCTCGATCAGGGCGCGCATGAAGCGGCCGCCGTTGCCGTGGGCGAGCGTCACGTAGCGATCGTCGATCATGGTTCAGCGCCGGCCTCGACCAGTTGGCCGAACGAGAGCCCGGCGTCGTTGCAGGGCAGCGCCTCCGGCATGAGGACGGCGAAGCCGTCGCGCTCGGCCAGTTCCACGA
>CAZSWL010000048.1:0-5592 GCA_964610725.1 uncultured Bauldia sp. | reverse complement strand
AGCACCAGGTCGCCGACCTCGACCTTGTCGGAATCGGCGAACCCGATGGTGGGAAAGCGCGCGCCGCTGCCGTCGCGGATACGCAGCACCGCCAAATCGGAGCGCTGGTCCTTGAGGATTATTTGGGCCGGAAACTCGCGTTTATCAGCGAGCGCCACCTTGACCTGGTCGGCGCGGGCAACGACGTGGAAGTTGGTGACGACGAGGCCGCTCGCATCGATGATGACGCCCGATCCCAGCGCGCGCTGCACGCGTGTGCTCGGCGCACCGAACTGGTCGCCGAAGAACTGACGGAAGAAGGGATCGGCGAAGAACGGCGACACCGACTGGCGGATCGTGCGCGAGGCATAGACGTTGACCACGGCCGGCGCCACCCGCTTGACCACCGGCGCGAACGACAGCTGGATCTGGTCGGAGGCTGCCGGCGCCTGGCGCTCGGCGGCGAGCGGCATGGCGGCGCCGACCATCAGGACCATGCCGGCCGCCAGGATTGTCGGACAGGCGCGACGAAACATGCCCATGATTCCCCTTGCGTGGTCGCCCTCGACGGAAATGCTATACGAAATAAGGCAACGGCGTGACCCGGCGCCGGTTTCGCCGGGCGACCTCATACCATCCCCTTTTTGACCAGGCTGAGGCCCATCGCCACCGTCGCCTCTGCGCTGCTACGGAAGCCGACGCCGAGGCGCGCCTGCGCCTTGTCATTGGAAATCCGCCTGACCGTGGCGTGGTTGCGCATCAGCCCGCGCAGCGGCCGCACCATCCGGCTGACCGCCGCAATGATCCAGACCGGCATCTCGCGCCTCGGAATCCGGCGCGCGTGCGAAGGGATGGCCTCGGCGAGCGAGCGGGCCATGTCCATGATCCAGATCGGGTCGGACGCCGCGATGAACCGCTCGCCGGCCGCCCCCGGCGTTTCCAGCGCCCGCAGGTGGATCTCCGCCACGTCGCGCACGTCGACGGCGGTGAAGGCAAGCGGCGGCAGGGCCGGCAGGCGCCCGCCGAGCAGCAACCTGATCAGCACCGCACCCGGGCCGCCGCCACGCCGGTCGAGAACCGGCCCGAACACGGCGGTGGGGTTGACCACCGCCAGCGTCATGCCGGAGCCGTCGGCGGCCATGAAGTCCCAGGCGGCGCGCTCGGCCAATGTTTTCGACAGCGCGTACGTGCCGATGTCCGCCTCGACGTCGGACCAGTCGGCCTCGGTGAACACGTGCCCGGGCTCGTGGGCAGCGTTCATCACGGCGGCCCCCGACGAGGTCATCACCGTGCGTTCGACGCCGGCTGCCGCCGCCGCCGTCAGCACGCGGATGGCGCCGTCGCGCGCCGGCCTGATCACCTTGTCGGGATCGCCCAACGGCAGAAGCGGCACCGGCGATGCCGTGTGCAGGACCATGCGACAGCCGGCGACCGCCTGCGCCCAGCCATCGTTGGCCTCGAGCGCGGCGCGAACGAACTCAAGTCGGTCGCCCGCCTCGCCTACCGCCGCCCTGACCGCCGCCTCGGCCTCGGGTCGCCGCAGGGTGCCGCGCACGCGATAGCCGCGCGCCAGCGCTGCCTTGATGCAGTGGCCGGCAACAAAGCCGTTGGCGCCGGTGACGAGGATAAGGTCGTTGTTCGCCACGCGGTCCTCGCTCGCTCAACCGGCGGACAAGGCGCGACGCACGCCGGCCGGGCGGATCGGCATGCCTTTGCCCAAGGCAGGCCCGACCTAGACGCCGGCAGCGGCGCCGGCGCCCTCGGCGGCCGCCTCGGCCTGGCGGGCGCGATCCTCGGCGCCCTTGGCCTCGGTATCACGGTCGACGAACTCGATCACCGCCACCGGCGCGCTGTCGCCGTAGCGGTAGCCGGCCTTGAGGACCCGCGTGTAGCCGCCCGCCCGCTCCTTGTAGCGGGGCCCGATGGTGTCGAACAGTTTCTTGACGGTGCCGAGATCGCGCACGGCGGCGATCGCCTGGCGACGGGCGTGGAGATCGCCCCGCTTGGCGAGCGTCACCAGTTTCTCGACGATCGGCCTCAAGTCCTTGGCCTTGGGCAGCGTGGTGACGATCTGCTCGTGCTTGATCAGCGACACCGCCATGTTGGCGAACATCGCCTTGCGGTGGCTCGCCCCCCGGTTGAGCTTGCGGCCGGACTTGCGGTGGCGCATTGGTCACTCCCCCATCAAAGGTCAAAACGCCGGGCACCGACGGCGGTTTTGCGACTTCCGATCTCCGACCGCGGTCGCCTCGGTCAGTAATGGTCCTCGTAGCGCTTGGCCAGTTCGTCGATGTTCTCCGGCGGCCAGTTGGGGACCTCCATGCCGAGATGGAGGCCCATCTGGGCCAGCACTTCCTTGATCTCGTTGAGGGACTTGCGGCCGAAATTCGGCGTCCTCAGCATCTCCGCCTCGGTCTTCTGGATGAGGTCGCCGATGTAGACGATATTGTCGTTCTTCAGGCAGTTGGCCGAGCGCACCGAAAGCTCCAGTTCGTCGACCTTTTTGAGCAGCGCCGGATTGAAGGCGAGTTCCGGAATCGTCACCTCCGCCATCGGCTTCTCCGGCTCCTCGAAGGTGACGAAGATCGACAGCTGGCCCTGCAGGATGCGGGCGGCATAGGCGATGGCGTCCTCGGCCCGGATCGAGCCGTCGGTCTCCACCGACAGGGTGAGCTTGTCGTAGTCGAGCACCTGGCCCTCGCGGGTGTTCTCCACCCGGTAGGAGACCTTCTTCACCGGCGAGTAGAGGCTGTCGACCGGGATGAGGCCGATGGGGGCGTCCTCCGGCCGGTTACGGTCGGCGGTGACGTAGCCCTTGCCGGTGTCGACTGTGAACTCCATGCGGATTTCGGCGCCCTCGTCGAGGGTGCACAGCACGAGCTCGGGGTTGAGGATCTCGATATCGCCGACGGTCTGGATGTCGCCGGCGGTCACCGCGCCGGGACCCTGCTTGCGCACCACCATTCTCTTGGGCCCCTCGCCGTGCATGCGAATGGCGATTTCCTTGATGTTGAGGATGATGTCGGTGACGTCCTCGCGCACGCCGGCAATCGACGAGAACTCATGCAGCACGCCGTCGATCTGGACGGCCTTGACCGCCGCTCCCTGCAACGACGACAGCAGGATGCGCCTGAGCGCATTGCCGAGGGTGAGGCCAAAGCCGCGCTCCAGCGGCTCGGCGACCACCGTCGCGTAGCGCCGTGCATCGGCACCCGGCGAGATTTCGAGCTTGTTCGGCTTGATCAGCTCTTGCCAGTTCTTCTGGATGGTCACGCGCCTCTTCCTTTCAAAATGACGGCCGCCCTGGAAGGTTGACGGCATCGCCGCCGCACACCGACCGATGTGGTCGTGGCGCCGACCGGGCGCCTGCTAGACGCGGCGGCGCTTGCGCGGGCGGCAACCGTTATGGGCAATGGGGGTGACGTCGCGGATAGAAGTGATGATGAACCCGGCCGATTGCAAGGCCCTCAGCGCCGATTCGCGGCCCGATCCCGGGCCGGAAACCTCGACCTCAAGGGTCTTGACGCCGTGCTCGCCCGCCTTCTTGCCGGCGTCCTCGGCCGCCATCTGGGCCGCGTAAGGGGTCGATTTGCGCGAACCCTTGAAGCCCATCAGCCCGGCCGACGACCACGAAATGGTGTTGCCCTGGGCGTCGGTGATGGTGATCATCGTATTGTTGAAGCTGGAATTCACATGGGCGACGCCGGAGGTGATGTTCTTGCGCTCGCGGCGGCGCACGCGTGTTGCATCCTTCGCCATTTGTGACCTTTCGAGCTTGCTGTGCGGCGCTGCCGGTTACCGGCGCGCCCGGACGCCTTACTTCTTTTTGCCGGCGATCGGCCGGGCCGGCCCCTTGCGGGTTCGCGCGTTGGTATGGGTGCGCTGGCCACGCACCGGCAGTCCGCGGCGATGACGCAACCCCCGGTAGCAGCCGAGGTCCATCAGGCGCTTGACGTTCATCGCCACCTCGCGCCTGAGATCGCCTTCCACCAGATAGTCGCGTTCGATGATGTCGCGAATCTGGCCGACCTCGGCGTCGCTCAGCTGATTGGTGCGGCGCTCCGACGGAATGCGGGCAGCCTCGACGATCTGCCTGGCCCGGGTCGGGCCGATGCCGTGGATGTACTGCAGCGCAATCACGACGCGCTTGTTGGTGGGAATGTTGACGCCTGCGATGCGGGCCAAGCTGCTTTCTCCTGTCGACCGGCGGCCCAAGCCGCCGCAAATCGTGGCTCCCCGATACTGAACGCAGAACGCGGCCCCGGTTACCCGATCCGGCCGCCGGTACCGCCTATCTGCACATCCAGAATTGTGGCGGCTTGATAGCGATCCGACCGGTTTTCGTCAACTGCCGCGGGCCGCCATCTTCACACCCGGGCGACCGCGCCAATGGCGGTTTCGATGGCCGCGGTCACCTCGTCCTTGCTGCCGACGCCGTCGACCGTGATCAACATCTTGTTGTGGCGATAATAGTCGCTGACCGGAGCGGTCTGCTGGCGGTAGACGGCCATGCGTTTCTTCAGCGTCTCCACATTGTCGTCGGCGCGGGCGCCGCCGGTCTCCTTGGCGCGCGTCTCGATGCGGCCGATTAGAAAGTCCTCGTCAACAGAGATTTCCACGACGCAATCGAGCCTTACTCCATTTTCCTGAAGCATGGCATCAAGAGCCCGCGCCTGCGCGACCGTGCGCGGAAAGCCGTCGAGGATGAAGCCGTCGACGCAATCGGGCTGGCGGATGCGCTCGGCCACGATGGCGATCATAACGTCGTCGGAAACCAGCTCGCCCCGCTCGATCACCGCCTTGGCGCGCTTGCCAAGGCTCGAGCCCTCGCTGACGGCGGCGCGCAGCATCTCTCCGGTCGACAACGCCGCCACCCCGCGCCGGGCGGCCAACCGCTCCGCCTGCGTCCCTTTGCCCGCGCCCGGCGGCCCGAGCAGGACAAGCCTCATCGGCCCCGTCCCCTGAGCTTCGATTTCCTGACCAGTCCTTCGTACTGGTGGGCGAGCAGGTGCCCCTGAATCTGCGAGACGGTGTCGAGCGTGACGCTGACGACGATCAGCAGCGAGGTGCCGCCGAAATAGAACGGCACGCCGGTGTAGTCGATCAGCACCTGCGGCAGCAGGCACACGAGCACCAGATAGACCGCGCCGACGGCCGTGATCCGGGTCAGCACGTAGTCGATGTATTCTGCCGTGTTCTTGCCGGGGCGGATGCCGGGGATGAAGCCGCCGTGCTTCTTCAGGTTGTCGGCCGTATCCGACGGGTTGAACACGATCGCCGTATAGAAGAAGGCGAAGAAGATGATCATCCCGGCGTAGAGCAGCATGTAGAGCGGCTGGCCGCGGCCGAGCAGCGCCGTGATCGTGGTCAGCCAGCCCGGCCCCTGGCCGGCGGTGAAGTTGGCGATCGTGATCGGCAACAAAAGCAGCGAAGAGGCGAAGATCGGCGGGATGACGCCGGCGGTATTGATCTTCAAGGGCAGATGGGAGGAGTCGCCCTGGAACATGCGGTTGCCGACCTGCCGCTTGGGATACTGGATGAGCAGCCGCCTCTGGGCACGCTCGACGAAGACGATGAAAGCAATAACCGCTACTGCCAGCACCGCGATGGCGA
>CAZSWL010000047.1:0-8906 GCA_964610725.1 uncultured Bauldia sp. | reverse complement strand
GGTGCCGGCAAACACCTCGCCGGTGGCGCCGTCGATGGTGATGACGTCGCCGGCCCTGAACACACGGCCGCCGGCGGACATCGTGCCGGCCTGATAGTCCACCCGCACCCCGCCGGCGCCGGAGACGCACGGCTTGCCCATGCCGCGCGCCACCACCGCTGCGTGGCTGGTCATGCCACCGCGGCTGGTGAGGATGCCCTGGGCGGCGTGCATGCCGTTGATGTCCTCCGGACTGGTTTCCACGCGCACCAGGATCACGTTGCGCCCCTTCTGGGCGAGCGCGTCCGCTTCGTCGGAGGTGAACGCGATCTCGCCCGCCGCTGCTCCCGGCGAGGCGGGCAGTCCGGTGGCAATCAGGTCGCGTGCCGCGTCAGGATCGATCGTCGGGTGGAGCAGCTGGTCGAGACCCGCCGGGTCGATGCGCGCAACCGCCTCGTTGCGATCGATCAGGCCTTCGTTTGCCATGTCGACGGCGATCTTGAGGGCCGCCTTTGCGGTGCGCTTGCCCGTGCGCGCCTGCAGCATCCACAGTTTGCCGCGTTCGATGGTGAACTCGACGTCCTGCATGTCGCGGTAGTGCTGCTCGAGCCTGTCGCAGATCGTCTTGAACTCGGCGAATGCCTCCGGCATGGCCTGTTCCAGCGATGGCCGGTCTGAGCCGGCCGCGAGCCGTGCTTTCTCGGTCAGGTCCTGGGGCGTGCGGATGCCGGCCACCACGTCCTCGCCCTGGGCGTTGACCAGGAACTCGCCGTAGAGCGCCCGCTCGCCGGTTGCCGGGTTGCGCGTGAAGGCGACTCCGGTCGCCGAGGTCTCGCCCGTGTTGCCGAACACCATCGCCTGAACATTGACCGCCGTCCCCCAGCTCGCCGGTATGCCGTGCAGACGGCGGTAGGTGATGGCGCGTTGGTTCATCCAGGAGGCGAACACCGCGCCGATGGCGCCCCACAGTTGCTGCTTGGGGTCCTGCGGAAATGGCGATTGCAGCTCGTGTTCGATGATCGCCTTGTACTCCTCGATCACCGCCGCCCAGTCGTCGCCGTCGAGATCGGTGTCGAGCAGATGGCCGCGCCGGGCCTTGAAGTCGTCCAGCTTCTCCTCGAACAGGCTGTGCTCGATGCCGAGGACGACATCGCCGTACATCTGGATGAAACGGCGGTACGAATCGAAGGCGAAGCGGCGGTCGGCGCGTTCGGCGAGCACCTGCACGGTGTCGTCGTTGAGACCGAGATTGAGGACGGTGTCCATCATGCCCGGCATCGAGGCGCGCGCCCCCGAGCGCACCGAGACCAGCAACGGCCGCGTCGGGTTGGCGAATTCACGCCCGCTGTTCGCCGCCATCTCGGCAAGCGCCGCCTCGACCTGGTGGTCAAGATCAGCAGGATAGCGCCGGCCGTTCTCGTAAAAATGGTCGCAGACCTCGGTAGTGATGGTGAAGCCGGGGGGCACCGGCAGGCCGAGGTTGCACATCTCGGCGAGGTTGGCGCCCTTGCCGCCGAGGAGATTGCGCATCTCGGCGCGGCCCTCGGCGCGACCGCCTCCGAACCCGTAGACCCACTTTGCCATGAAACTGTGCTGGCCTCGCTTGCTCTTAGGAGTGTTCTCCTAGCCAAGCTGATGCTGCGGTGCAAACGCAAATCCTGGCACCGGCGGCGAAGGCGGCCTTTTTTCTCACGCCCGCACGCCGAAGCGGAAGCCGGGGGCGGGCCGCTCCTTGAGCACCTCGCGCCGGAAGCGAAAGAGCGCCGCCGGTCGGCCGCGCCCGCGCTGCATGCTCGCCCCGGTCGGCTCGACCAGCGCGGCCCCTTCCACCAGACGCCGGAAATTCTGCTTGTGAAGGTGGCGGCCGGAGATCGCCTCCACCGTGAGCTGCAATTCGGTCAGGGTGAACGCGTCCTCCATCAGTTCGAACACCAGCGGCCGGTATTTGAGCTTGGCGCGCAGCCGCGAGATCGCCGTGGCGAGGATCCGGCGGTGATCGAACTGCATCGGCGCGCCGGCGGCGCGGGCGGCCTCCTCGTCGAGAATCGCCCGGCCATCGCGCCCGGCCTCGACCAACAGACCGGCCTCGTACAGGAGCTCGTAGCGGTCGAGGGCTCGCTCCTCGTCCCAGCGCGTGTCGGCGAAGGCGAGGCGGATGCGTTCCTCGCGGGCGAGGGGCCGCGCCTGGCGGCTTCCGCCCGACGAGCTTCGTGCCCAGCGCCGCAGCGCCAGCAGCAGTGTGTCGTCGAGAATCTGCGGCCGCCCGTCGCGCCAATCCTCCCACGGGAAGAATTGGTACCAACGACGCCATGCCGCGCCCGACCGGGCGAGCGCCCGCGAAGATTCCTCGCTCACCCGCGTCAGCGCGAGATAGCCGACCGAGACCAGATGCGGCCCGACGTCGCCCGCCGCCGAATGACGGCCGCGATCGCCGAAAGTGTAGAGCTGCTCGACGTAACCGAGTTTGAGCGCCGTCTGGTCGGCGACCCAGGCGCGCAGGCCCGCCTCGAAAGTGCGGTGAACGAGCGGATCGAACGGTCCGAAAGGCAGTGCATCGGGTTCGCCGGCGCTGCCCGCCTTGTTGCCCGCGACCACCAGGATGAGAGGATGCTGGTCGAGGACGGCAACGATGGCGGCGTTGAGTCCGATCTCGATGCGCGGCTGCCGGCTTGACCTCATCTCATCCGTCGTCCTCGACGGCGAGCGAGAACGGCACGCCCTCGAAGGCAAGTTCGCCGTGCCCGATTTCGGCGATCGCGGCGATCATGCGACCGTCGCGGCCGAGCAACCGGTCGGCGAGAGCGACCAGCCGCCGGTTCGGCGTGGCAAACGATGCCGCCGTCCGCAGCCGTCCGGCAATCTCGCGCTCGTCGCGGTCGGGGCGGGTAACGCAAAGCGCGATGAACGCCGCCGCGGTCGAGCGGCTGATGCCTGCGTAGCAGTGGACGACCATGGGCTGCGTGTGGTCCCACCTGGCGACAAAGTCGATCAGCGCACGCACGTGCTCTTCTTCCGGCAACACCATGCCGTCCATCGGTTCGGTGATGTCGTTGATGCCGAGGAACAGATGGTTGCCGGCCGGGATCGTGTCCGGCCTGACCACCGCCGTCTCTTCGTCGACCAGGCTGACGAGGTAGGTCGCTCCCGACGCGGAAACGGCGGCGGAGATCTCCGACAGGGGGCAGACGATAACGAACGGCATGACCAAGACCTGCGTGTTTGCGTTGACGTCAATTTAGGTCGCCGCCGGTTTGCGGCCATCGGTTGGTGCGGCGGCTGCCGCGATAACGCCGAAGCGCTTAAGAAAACGCTGCTCGGCGAGGGCCGCCGGCCATGGTGTCAGCTCGAGTTGGTCGGGATCGATCCCGCGCGGCCGCCCGAAATAGCGCGCCGCCTCCTTCTCGGAGAAACCGGCGAGCCGTGTCGCCTCGTAGTAGGCGGCGATGCGGTCGGCGGCCTTGATCTTGGCGGCAAGGCGGGCCGGAAGCACGGGCGGCAATCCGAAGCGGCGGTGGATGGCAGCGAGCAGCCGCTGCTCTACCGCCCGGTATTCGCCGCCGAGGAGCACCTTGAACGGCGAGATGAGGTCACCGATGACATATTCCGGTGCATCGTGCAGCATGACCGCCAGCCGGCCGCTGGCGCCGATCTGCGGCGTTGCCGTCATGGCGACGGCCTCGACCACGAGGGTGTGCTGGGCGACCGAGAAGGCGTGGCGGCCGCGCGTCTGGCCATTCCAGCGGGCGACGCGGGCAAGGCCGTGGGCGATATCGTCGATCTCGACGTCGAGCGGTGACGGGTCGACCAGGTCGAGCCGGCGCCCCGACAGCATGCGCTGCCAGGCCCGGGCAGGGGAGGCTTGCCGCGCCATGCCTTAATCCTGGCCGACGCCGTCCGGCCAGCCGAACTTCGCCCACGGCGGCAACATCAATTCGATCGCAACCGTGCCGACCGTGATCGTCTGGCCCGCGTCACTGGCTTCCTTGGCGCGGTCGAGTCGGACGAGGGCAAGTCCGGTCTCGCCCGCCGAGGACATCAGGGTCCCCACAGGCGGCCCCGCCGCCGCGATTGCCGTTCCGGCCGGCGGCAACGGCGACCGGCCGCGGACGATCACCACCCGTCGGCGGGCGGTGCCGCGGTGCTCCATGCGCGACACGACCTCCTGACCGACAAAGCAGCCCTTGGCGAAATCGACACCGCCGAGCTGGTCCATGTCGACGTCGTGGGGGAACGCCTCGCCGAAAGTGAAATCAATCCCCCCCTCGGGAACGCCGAGGTCGATGCGGTGCGCGTCGTAGGCGGCTTCGTCGGTCTGCGTCGATCCGGCGGGCACAGACGCGCCGGCCGGAACGATCGCCCGCCAGCCGAGTTGCGCCAGCCGCGGATCGGTCGCCACCACATCCAATTGCGGCTTGCCATCACCCCACCCGGCAATCACCTCGCGGTCCGCTGAGAAATCGTCGACCGTTACCTTGGCCCGCAAGCGATAGAACAGGAGTCGCCGGATGAATTCGGCGCTTGCCGTGCGGGCGAGATCCAACAGGAAGCCTGTGTGGTCGCGAAATGCGATGAAGTCGAACAACACCTTGCCCTGCGGGCTGAGCAGGCCGGCGTAGACCGCCCGCCCGGGCGTGGCCTTGGCGACGTCAACGCTCACCAGACCGTTGAGGAACCGCTCCGCTTCGTCGCCGCCCACGGCCACGACGCCGCGCCGTGCGAGCCGGGCAGCCAGCCCGTGGCTCATGGTCGCCTCTTGCCCCTTTGATGATCGCGCCGCAGTAAGTAGGCGGGAGCGGACCGGCGCGCAAGCGCGATCGGCAGGACGCGCTCTGTTGCGGCCTTGAATTTCCGGCGATAATCGAACCAGCACCCCCAAGCTCGGGGGACGCAGGAGCGCCGCCCATGCCCGACACCAACATCTTCCTGTTCGATCTCGACGGCACCCTCGTCGACAGCGTCTACCAGCACGTTCTGGCATGGCACGAGGCGCTCGAGGAGGAGGGCATCGCACTGTCGATCTGGCGCATCCACCGCAAGATCGGCATGAGCGGCGGCCTCTTCACCAACCAGTTGCTGCGCGAGACCGGCCTGCCGATCAGCCCGGATCGGGTTGAGCGGCTGCGCCGCCGCCACGCTGCCGCCTACCAGCGCGTTGCCCAGACGGTGAAACCATTGCCCGGTGCCCGCGAGCTGCTGGCGGCCCTGACCGAGGCCAAGATTCGCTGGGCGATTGCCACCAGCGGCCGCGCCGAAACCGCAGCCCCCAACCTTGCCGCACTCGGCATCGACCCGGCCAAGGTGGCAGTGGTCACCCGTGATCAGGTCAAGCACGCCAAGCCGGATCCCGATCTGTTCGTCGCCGCCGCCGAGCGGCTGGGGGCGCCGATCGAAAGCGCCGTGGTGGTCGGCGACAGCATCTGGGACATGCTGGCGGCACAGCGCTGCCGGGCGCTGGCGGTCGGACTGCTTTCCGGGGGCTACGGGAGCGACGAATTGGAGCGCGCCGGCGCGCTGCGCGTCTACGAGGACCCCGCAGACCTGTTGCGGCACATCGACGAAGTCGGCGGTCGCGGTTGAATTGCCGCCCACGACCAGTCGGCGACGTTCAACGACGGGATCAACGCGGCAATCGCCGGCGGGGGCAGGCTCTACTGAACCATTCGGTTGACGGTGAATTCCAGCTCCCTCACGCGGCGCGGCAGCGTCCTTGTGAGCTCGGCGACCGCCTCTTCGCCGTAGGTTGCGATCAGGTCGGCAAGGGCGGTGAACAGCGCCGCGTGCGCCAGGATCTCCGGCTCGACCCCTTCTGCCATCGCCCCGTCCCACGCCTCGCTGAGATAGGCGAGGGCGAGCCGTTTCTTTTCGGCAATAGCCATCTCGTCTTGGCCGCCATCGGCAGCCTCGACCGTGGTGGTCATGTCCGTCACCCCCCGACCCCAAGAAACAAGGTTAACTCGCTGACGCTAGCACATGGACCCGGCTGACCGCACCCGGATCATGAAGAAAAGGTTAACGAACACCTAAGAATCGGCGCGCTCGCGTTAACCATTCATTGACCAACGCTTTTGCCATAGCGCTGGCCGACATCGGAGGCGAGCTTGGCGCCCTCGTCGAGGTAGCGTTGGATCACCAACCTAGCCGATGGCGTGCACTCCCGGTAGACCGACCGGTAGCTTTCGTAGCCGTGGTTGAAGCGGTCGATCATGCGCGCCCGGCGCTCGGGGTCGGGCTGCTCCGCCTCGAGGAGCGCCTGCATCTGGTCGCGCCAGTCGCTGGCGCCGTTGCTGCTGCACAAGCGGCGCAGGAAGTGGAGTGCGCCCATGATTTCCGACAGGCGCAGCATTTCGCCCTCGTAGGGCAGCGAGGCGGCGGAGCCGCCGGCCGTGGCAGGGGCGGGGGCGGCGGCAGGGCTGGCGCTTTGCTGCGCCCGCGGCGATTGCGCCGACAGAGCGGCGAGAGCGATCGCCGCCACTGCCAGCGCCGACTTCAGACGAAAACGCATCTTGTCCATCATTCGCCCGTCAGTCGCGTCAGCACCCGCTTTGTCTCCTTGGCCAGTGCCAGATCGTCGAGGTCGCCGGGCCGCACCCACCGCGCCTCGGCCGCATCGTCACCGGCCGCCAGAGTTCCAGACTGCATTTCGCCTTCGAAGACAATGACAACGTAATGGCTGCGCGGACTGTCCGCGGCGTCCCGGTCTATGATTTCGGCGACGTCGACCTGCCTGAGACGGACGACCACGATACCCGTCTCCTCGCGCACCTCGCGGGCTGCCGCCTCGGCCAGCGCTTCCCCGACTTCCACCTTTCCGCCCGGCAGTGCCCAAACTCCCTGGCGCGGCGGACGGGCACGTCGCACCAGCAACACCCGGCCACCCCGCCGCACCACCACGCTGACGCCAAGGATCGGCCGTTGCCGACGGCTATGGGATCGGGCGACCATCGAGGCTACGCTAGCGCGCCACGCGGGTCCCGCAAAGCGCGCCCTGCGCGGCCGTGGTGCGAAGACGTTTTGGCGGGCCCATGTGTGGACGATTCGCTCTGGTGGCAACGCGGGATGAACTGGAGGCCCTGTTCGGCCACCTCGCCGGCGAGCCGTTTCCGCCACGCTACAATATCGCCCCGACCCAAGTCTGATGGCACCGCTCGCTGCAGCGGGCGATTGTCGCAGTGGCAATGCGGCCCGCGGCCGAGGGTCATCTGGACAATGACGGCCGCCGTGCGATGAATGGGCGGACGGATTGGAGCAGGCCATGCACAGCGGGCAGCATACCGGACCGACAGGATGACAACGAACCCGCGTGGGCGCGAACGCCGATCGCGTCTGGCGCCGTGGAGCGCCCGCCTTGCCGAGCTGTCGGTTCCGGTCCTGGTCATCGCCGCCGTTGCCCACCACTTGCGCTGGGCGGACGCCACCTCGACCTTTGCGGTGATCGCAATGGGGTTCGTGATCGCGGCCATGGCGGTGATCATGGCGGTAGCGGCATTGATGGCGATCTGGCGCAGCGGCCAGCGCGGCATCGGCGCGGCGGTGAGCGGGTTCTTTCTCGGGCTGCTCGTTCTGACCATCCCGGCGATAGGTGCCTGGCGTCTGATGAGCTATCCTCGCCTGATCGACGTCTCGACCAATCCCGAAGATCCCCCCCAGTTCGTCAGGGCCCTCGCTGACCGCGCCGCCGACGATGTCGCCGTCGTCAATCCCGGCCCCGCGGAAATTGCGCTGCAGAAGAGCGCCTACCCCGATATCGTTCCGCACCGATATCCGGTCAGCACCGCGGGCGTCTTCGACGCGGCCAAGACCATCGTCAAGCAGCGCAGGTGGGTTGTGCTCGCCGACCGCGCCCCTTCCGAGGCCAATCAAACCGGACGCATCGAGGCGGTCGCGGTCGCTCTCCTGTTCGGGTTTCGCCAGGACGTGGTCATCGCCATTCTGCCAGCCGGCGACGGCTCGCTGGTCGAGATGCGCTCGGCCGCCCGCAATGGCGCCCACGACCTCGGCGCCGATGCCGAGCGCATCCGCAAGTTCTTCGCTGACCTCGACGCCGCGCTACAGTCGGACGCCGGCTGACGGCAACTGCCATGAGCGCGGGAATTGGTCGGAGTGGCAGGATTTGAACCTGCGACCCCCTCGTCCCGAACGAGGTGCGCTACCAGGCTGCGCTACACTCCGATCCCGGTGGAGCCGTCTTATAGCGTCGGCGCGGGGCGGCCAGCAAGGCCGCGTGGCGCCGCCGTTGCCCGAGCTTGGCGGAGTCTTTATTAGGGTGCCTCGCGGAGCCGCAGGGGCGGCACCCACGGTTCGCTGGGGCGTGGCCAAGTGGTAAGGCAACGGGTTTTGGTCCCGTGATCCCAGGTTCGAATCCTGGCGCCCCAGCCAGTTTCATGCAAGGCGCTGTCTAGACGGCCTGTTTCGGCGGCTCACATCACCGCGCCGATCTGCCACGGCACGAACTCGTTGTCGCCGTAGCCCAGCTCCTCCGATTTGGTGCGCTTGCCCGAGGCGACCGTGAGGACCTCCTCGAAGATCTCGCGGCCCTTGGCGTCGATCGACACGCCATCGAGAATGTCGCCGCAGTTGATGTCGACGTCCTCGCTCATCTGCCGGTAGGTGTCCGAATTGGTGGCCAGCTTGATCGACGGCGCCGGCTTGTAGCCGAAGGCCGAACCGCGTCCGGTGGTGAAGGCGATGATGTTGCAGCCGGAGGCGACCTGGCCGGTCACCGAGGCCGGGTCGTAGCCCGGCGAATCCATGAAGACGAAGCCGCGCGTGTCGATCGGCTCGCCGTAGAGATAGACGCCGCGCAGCGTGGTGGTGCCGCCCTTGGCGGCGGCGCCCAGCGACTTCTCCAGGATGGTGGTCAGCCCGCCCGCCTTGTTGCCGGTGGTCGGGTTGTTGTCCATGTCGCCGCCGTTGCGGGCGGTGTAGTC
>CAZSWL010000046.1:0-7066 GCA_964610725.1 uncultured Bauldia sp. | reverse complement strand
AGAAGACCATCGCCTACGAGATGCTGCGCGTGCTCGCCCGCCGCCCCACCGTCTACATCCAGGCCTTGAGCGGCGGCATGGGCCCGCTTGGCGTTGCCAAGGGATTGCGCGACCTGCGCCTGCTCGGGCTGATCGACCGGCTGCCGCGCTTCTATCTGGTGCAGACCGACGGTTGCGCGCCGATGGCGGCGGCCTGGGCCAAGGCTCGCGCCGGCAACTTCCCGCAAGGCTGGGAGAACGACTACCCGATCTACGACGACCCGACGACCGAGATCTCTATATTGGCGACCGGCAACCCGGGCCTTTACCCCCTCGTCGGCAAGGCGGTCAGGGATACCGGCGGCGAGATCGTCTCGTTTCCGGAGCGCTATTGCGTCGACACCGCCAGACTGGTGGCGATCGAGACCGCGGTGCGCATCGGTCCGGCAGCCGCGGTCGCCGTCGGCGGCTTTCTTTACGGCGTCAGGGCCGGCCACATCGTCTCCGGCGATGTGGTGGTCGTCTCCGTCGGCGAGGGCATCCGCCGCAGCCCCGAGTTCGCCCTCAAGATGGTGTGGTCGACCGATGTCGACGACGCCAATCCCGCCCGGCCGATCGACCGCGAAAAATACCGCCGCTCCGTCCAGGCCACCGTTGACGATTTCGTCTTCGCCGCCCCGGCCGAACCGGGCGAGGACGCCGCCGTTTCCGCGCCGATGACCAAATCCGCCGCTAGCTAGATTGGAAGTGATGCTCGAACAGGTCGACGACGCCCTGTGGATTGCCGAGGGCGGACTTGTCAGCTTCTACGGCATCCCCTACCCGACCCGCTCGGTCATCGCCCGCCTCGGCGACGGCGGTCTCTGGGTATGGTCGCCGGTCAAGCTGACCGACGATCTGCGCGCCGCCGTCGATCGTCTCGGACCGGTGGCGCATCTGGTCAGCCCCAACAAGCTGCATCACCTTTACTTGCAGGAATGGAGCGCCGCCTATCCCGCCGCCGCGCTGTGGGGACCGGCCTCGACCATCCGCAAGCGGCCCGATCTCAAGTTCCGCCAGCCGCTGCGGGACGAGCCGCCGCCCGAGTGGCGGCCCGACATCGATCAGGCCTGGTTCCGCGGTTCCTTCGCCATGGATGAGATCGTGTTTCTCCACCGTCCCTCGTCCACCGTTATCGTCGCCGATCTCATCCAGACCTTCAGCGACAGCTTTCTGAAACGACATTGGGGCTGGTGGCGCTTCCTCGCCCGCCTCGACGGGCTCACCGAGAGCCAGGCTCGCGCGCCGGGCGAATGGCGCTTGTCGTTTATCAACCGCGCCCCGGCCCGTCGCGCGCGCGCCAAGGTGCTCGCGTGGAACTGCCGACGCGTCATCGTGGCTCACGGCGAATGGCAACGCGACAACGGCACCGCTTTCCTGGCCAGGTCGTTCAGTTGGCTCGGCGGCTAGCCGCCGCTGGCGAGCGGCTCACCCCCCGTGCCGTTGCCACAGCGTAGGCAACCACAATCGCAGGCCCCTTGCGGTCCGCCCGAGATCACGAAGATCGCGGCAAGCACGATCGCAAAGCGCTACATCTGCTCCTCGGCCGTGGCGTCATCACATAACCGACCAACCCGATCCCCCCGAATGCAGCCGAACTCCACTCATCGTGCCTTCAACCTCGGCGGCGGCCGACGATGCCGACGCGGACCAACAAGCGGCCGCCGGCAGCCAGCCCGGTTCATCCGTGCGTTCATCCTTGGGTTCCTCGCCCCTCTGATCGCTTTTTCGCCGACCGAGGCCGGATCCTACAAATGGTATGCCGCCAGCCACACGGCATCCGCGATCACCGGCGATATCAGCGTGTCGGCCGACAGCATCACTTTCGCCAACGGCAAGCGCATCCACATCGTCCCGGTTGGGCCGGACAAGCCGCACGTCTTCGCGCTCCGTCCTCGCGCCAACCCGACCCTGCTCAACGGCAACAAGTTGTGTGGCGGCACGCCGCCGGACTTTATCGTCCTCATCCACAACGGCGACGACCTGTACCTGAAGGTCTTCGACGGGCCGCAGGTGCCGCAAGGGCGGGCCGATCCTCTGCCTGAGCCCGGCACCTGCGCCACCTACAACTTTGTGCACGGCACCGCCTCTGGTGCGGCACCGCCTCACAACTCGGCGTATGCACTCCTCGCCATCGACGGCAGTGGCGAAAACGTGCGGATCGATTTCGGCGCGTCGCTGGACACCGTCGTGGCGGCACTCATGCGCACGTCCTCTTACGAATGGGCCTACGACGAGTTCGAGCGTTTGCTGTCGAGATACGGCAAGCCCGCCGTACGCGCCGCGGTGGTCGCTGCGCTGCGTGCCTCATCCAACCGGGAATTGCTGCGCGCCCATCGGCAAGCCGCTTCCGACGCCCTTTCGCCGCTGAGCGAGCTGAACCTTCCCGCCGATCTGTGGCCGGCGGCGAACTCGAATTGACAACCAGCGGCGTCGCCTGACCTAAGCAAACGTTAACACCGGCTTCCTACCATCGGCGGGCGCGCTTGCGCGAGGGACGAGGACCGCCGATCATGGCCGTGGCAACCGCCGACGAGCATCCTGCGCGCGCCTGGACGGCAGCGCTGCCCTTCCTTGTCGCCGCCGCCGTCTACCTCGTCGTGCTCGCGGTCGGCCGCAGCCTTCTCAACGATCCCGACACCTACTGGCACATCGTCACCGGCGACTGGATCGTGGCGCACGGCTTCCCCACCGGCGATCCCTTCTCGTTCACCTTCGCCGGCGCCCCGTGGATCGCCAAGGAGTGGCTGTCGCAGCTGGCGTTTGCCGGCGCCTACCATCTCGGCGGCTGGTCGTTGGTCGCCGTCCTTGCCGCCGCAGCGCTGGCGCTCGCCTTTGCGCTGCTCGCCCGCTTCCTGATGGCCGAACTCGCGCCGCTACCGGTCGTCGCCTTCGTCGCCGTCGCCTTCGTGCTCGTGGCGCCGCACGCCGTCGCCCGGCCGCACGTGCTGGCAATGCCGGTGATGGTCGCCTGGGTCGGCGTGCTGGTGCGGGCCGTCGACCGCGACCGCCCGCCGTCCTACCTCGCGCTTGCCCTCATGGTGCTGTGGGCGAACTTGCACGCCGAGTTCACTCTCGGCATCGTGCTCGCAGTTGCCGCGGGTCTCGACGCCGTCGTCGAGGCGAAGCCCGGCGAGCGCGCGCGCCTCGCCCGTCACTGGATCGCCTTCTGCCTGCTCACCCTCGTCGCTGCCTCGCTCACCCCCTACGGTCCGCGCCCGATGCTTGCCACCTACCAGGTGCTCAGCCAGCGCCAGGCGCTGTCGATCATCGGCGAATGGCAGCCGCCCGACTTCGCCCACCTCGGCACTTTCGAGATCATCCTCCTCGCCGCCGGCGGTCTTGCCCTCTACCGCGGCTTCCGCCTTGCCCCGGTGCGCGTCCTCGTTGTCCTCGGTCTGGTGCACCTGGCGCTGTCGGCGGTGCGCAACGGCGAACTCCTCGGCCTCGTTGCCCCGCTCTTCCTCGCCCGCCCGCTCGCCGAGCAAACCGGCCTCGGCGAAACGTCCGGTGACGCCCCGGTGATTTCCCCGCGCCGCCCCGTGAAGCTCGCGGTGATCGGCGCGGTTGCTGTCGCCTTTCTGACGGTCGGATTGGCGGTTTCCCGCGACTTTCAGCCGAGTCGCCGCATCACCCCGGCCGCCGCCGTCGCCGCTCTCCAACACGTTGATTCTCTTCGTGTTTTCAACAGTTACGACTTCGGCGGCTACCTGATTTTCGTCGGCATCCCGCCCTTCATCGACGGCCGCGTCGAACTCTACGGCGGAGCATTCACCGCCCGCCACCACCGCGCCGTCACCCTCGCCGATGTCAATGATTTCATTCGCCTTTTGGACGAGTACCGGATCACCGCAACCCTGCTGTCACCGGCCACTCCGGCGGTGGCCCTGCTCGACCGGCTGCCCGGCTGGCGGCGCGTCTACGCCGACGACGTCGCCGTCGTCCACGTGCGCGCCCCTTGACGAATGGGTGAAAGACGACGCGGCGGCCGCGCGAGCGATCTAGTCGTCGGCCTGCGACGAACCGGTACCGCCGTCGCCACGGTTCCCGCCCTGGTCACCACCACGCTCTGCAAAGCGCTCACGATAGTGGCGGCGACGCCGGAAGCCGCCCACGTTCCCGCCGCGATCACGACCGCCGCCTGACTCGGCCTGACCGTCACCGTCGCTCGCATGCTGGTCTTGATCGCCGCCGTTGAAGTAGGGCTGCGGCTCGGACACGCCCAAGGCCGGCTGGCCGCCCACATGCGCAGGCTGACGTCCGCCGCCGAAGCCGTTCTCGCGGCCATCGCGATCATCATCTTCGCCATCGTCGTCGGAGCGCACGATCGGCTGCGGTTGCGGCATCTGGGCCTGAGCGGCGGCAAGGATGCGATAATAGTGCTCTGCGTGCTGAAGGTAGTTCTCCGCCGCAACCCGATCACCGGACGACTGTGCGTCGCGGGCCAGCTGGACATACTTCTCCGCGATATGAAGCGCGGTTCCCCGAATTTTCACATCGCCGCCATTGCTCTCATACGAACGTGCCAATGGCCCGGGTCCCTTGCGGCCTCTGCCACGCATACGTTTATTCTGCTGTCCTTGCCTCATCGATGGCTCTCTTGATGTAGCGAAACCGCTGGCACATGGCTTTTATCCGCCCGCCACGATCGCGGCAGCGCGGTCAAACAGAAGCGGTACCGGCACGGCCGGCCCGTCGTCTTGGCCCCTGTCGACGTTGACTCACCCGGTCAAGGTTTCCCAAGCGGGATGCTCCCGCCGCGCCCAGCCCGTCGGAACTGAGAAGACGATCCGGACATCCGGACGCCGAAAGCTCACGCTCATCCGGCTGCACCATGGGCACCCGGCGCCTTCGCGAACTCTCATCCACGCGATTTCGCTATGGATTCGCCCATTTCTGTACGGCGCCGGGGAACGTAGCGGTTCCCGCCCGGATTTCCAAGTGCTTTTTCGCCCGCTCCGCAGGTGCGGTTAGCGAGTGTCGAACGAGTGATGCCAGCGCGACACAATCGCGACACGGTCGATACCCGCCAGGTCGCGATCCAGCCGGACGGCGAAACCCGCGGACGCGGCCAGGGCGCGAACCGCAGGCCCCTGCCCCCAGCCGATCTCGATCAGCGCACTCCCGTCGGAACTGAGTATCCTCCCAAGGTCAGACAGGATCACCCGCACAGCGTCGAGGCCGTCGGCACCACCGTCGAGCGCGCGTCGCGGGTCATGGCGCACTTCCCTGTCGAGGGTCGCGACGGCGTCGCTTGTTATGTACGGCGGATTGGCGACGATGACAGACACCGGCGAAGCGATCGCCTCGCTCCAGTCGGCGACGACGAACGAGGCACGATCGGCCAAGCGAAGACGACGAGCGTTGTTGCGGGCGGTGACAAGCGCACCAGCGGAAATGTCGGTACCGAGGCCGCGGGCAACAGGCAACTCCGACAGCAATGCCAAGAGGATTGCTCCGCTTCCGGTACCAAGATCGACGATGGTGATCTCGGCCTGACGCCCCCATTGACGATCGACCACCGTCAGTGTCGCATCGACCAGAGTTTCGGTATCGGGGCGGGGCACCAGCGTCTCTGGCGACAACATCAGGTCAAGGCCATAAAACTCCTTGTGGCCAACGATGCGCGCCACCGGCTCGCCGGCAACGCGCCGCTGAGCAAATGTCATGGCCGCTGCCGTCATTTCTTCAGGAGCCGGTTGTTCGTCGCACAGCGGAACTTCGCCCGGTTCGAGCCCCGCCGCATGGGCAACGAGAAGGCGTGCGTCGAGCTCGGGCGTGCCTGCCCGACCGGCTACGGCGAGGGAGCGGCGCAGCCGCGCGGCGATGCTCCGCCGCAGGCCACCGATGGTCGGCCGATCTCCAGCCGCTGGCGTGGCAGGCTGCAAACCACGAAACTCGTTGATCATTCCCATCGTGTCGCCCTATGAGCGGTCACGCGCCCTCCGCCGCAAGCAGGCTCGCCTGGTGATTGGTGACCAGAGCATCGATCAAATCATCCAGCGCCTCGCCGGCAAGCACTTGGTCGAGCTTGTAGAGGGTGAGGTTGATGCGGTGATCGGTGACTCGTCCCTGCGGAAAATTGTAGGTGCGGATCCGTTCGGAGCGGTCGCCGGTGCCCACCTGACCGCGCCGCGCCGCCGCCCGCTCACCGGCGGCCTTCTCGCGCTCCCGATCGAATAGCCGGGCCCGCAAGAGCCGCAACGCCTCGGCTCGGTTCTGGTGTTGCGAGCGCGAGCTCGCCGTCACAGCGATCCCGGTCGGAACGTGCAGGACCCTGACCGCCGAGTCGGTCGTGTTGGCGTGCTGGCCGCCAGCACTGGACGCCCTCAGCGTATCGACGCGGATATCTTCCTGACGCAGATCAACGTCGACCTCCTCGGCCTCGGGCAACACCGCCACCGTCGCCGCCGAGGTATGGATGCGCCCGCTCGCCTCGGTCACCGGCACCCGCTGGACGCGATGAACGCCCGATTCGAACTTCAGCCGGGCGAACACACCCTTGCCGGTCACGTTGGCGACGATCTCTTTGAAGCCACCGGCTTCACCCGGACTCTCCGACACCACCTGAACCCGCCAGCCATGAAGATCGGCGTAGCGCTGGTACATGCGGAAGAGGTCGCCGGCGAAAAGCGCTGCCTCGCTGCCGCCGGTACCGGCGCGTATTTCCAAGATAGCGCTTTTCTCGTCAGCGACATCTTTCGGAATGAGCAGGCGGCGCACCATCTCGGTGAGCTCGGCGATGCGCCCATCGAGGCGCTCCCGCTCCTCCTCGGCAAGCGCCGCCATGTCGGGATCTCCGGCGAGCGCTTCCAGCCCCTCGCGTTCGTGCTCGGCGACGCCGAGCTCGCCGGCCGCCCGGTACAGTGGTTCGAGTTCGGCGCGCTCGCGGCTCAACTTGACCAACGTCTCGCGATCGATCGGTCGCGCCAGCTGTTGATCGATGGCTTCCACCCGCGCGACCACTCCGGCGATCTTGTCTCTTGGCAACATGGCTTTAATGCTATCACGGCAGCCAGTCTGGCCTGCCGGCTAATGTGGGATGCCT
>CAZSWL010000045.1:0-20619 GCA_964610725.1 uncultured Bauldia sp. | reverse complement strand
CGCACCGAGCGCGAGATCGCCGACGCCCGCCAGTACGCCGTCGCCAATTTCGCCCGTGAGATGCTGGCGGTCGGCGACAACCTGCGCCGCGCCATCGCGGCGGTGCCCGAGGATGTGCGCGCGGCCGGCGACAAGGCGCTCGCCGGCCTCATCGAGGGCGTCGAGGTGACCGAGCGCGGCCTCGAACAGTCGCTCACCAAATTCGGCGTCCGCCGCCTGACCGCCAAGGGTGAGAAGTTCGATCCGGCCGTCCACCAGGCGATGCTGGAGGTCGAGAGCGATGCGGTGGCGCCCGGCAACGTCGCCGAGGAGATCCAGGCCGGCTACATGATCGGCGATCGGGTGCTGCGCCCGGCGTTGGTCGCCGTCGCCAAGAAGACGGCAAAGCCGGCGCCGAAAGACGAGGCCGCCGAGGCCGCCGGAGATTCCGACGACGGCGCGGCGGCGGCGGAGACAAAGGCGCAGCCGGCCGGCAAGTCCGGCTGATCGAGGCCCGCCGCGGCGGCTCAGGCTGCCTGTGCGACGTCGGCAAGCGCCCGCCGCAGCGTATCCGGCGTCATCGGCTTTTCGAGAACCGCGTCGACGCCGGCGGCCTCCGCCTGCGCGCGCGTCTCGCTCAAGACGTCGGCGGTCAGCGCCAGAATGGTGGCACGCGGCGTCGCTGCCTGCGCCTCGGAGGCACGGATGGCGCGCACGGCGGCGAGCCCGTCGAGGCCGGGCATGTGCAGATCCATGAGAATGACGGCGAAGCGGCCGGGCCGCTCGCTCGCCGCAGCGACGGCGGCAGCGCCGTCATGCACCTCGACCACCGAGTGGCCAAGGCCCTCGAGCACGGCGCGGGCGAGCAGCGCGTTGATCTCGTTGTCCTCGGCGAGGAGCACCTCCAGGCTCAACGGTGCCCGGCGGTGCGGCGTCGCCCGCCGCGGACGGGCGTCGCCGGGGTCGATGCGGAAGTCGCCGGTGGCGGCGGCGATCTCGCCGACGATGCGTACCAGCGAGGAGCGCCGCACCGGCCGCACCAGATAGGCGTCGTAGCCGGCGTGGCGCAGCGCCTCGACGTCGCCGCGGCGACCCGGCTCGATGAGAACGGCGGCAGGCACCCGCCGACCGGCGGCGTCGCGGACGCGCGCGAGAACGGTTGCCGGGTCCGGCGCCAGGCGCGCGTCGATCAGCACCGCCTCGTGAAGCTCGCCGGCAGCGGTCGCTGCTCCGATGAGACCGGCTCCCTCGGTGGCGGTCAGCGCCACGCGCACCGTGGCACCGGCGGCGACAAGCTCGTGGGCGAGCACCGGTGGCTCGGCGCCGGCCGGCGCCAGGATGAGCACGCTACGGCCGGCGAGGTCGACGGGGGGCTCGGCGACGGCGGCCGCGCCGGCGGTGCCGTCGATGGCGAGGGTCAGACGAAAGGCGAACAGCGAGCCGCCGCCGGAGCGCGGGCCGACGGTGATGTCGCTCCCCATGCGGCGCACGATGCGACGCGAAATGGCAAGGCCGAGCCCGGCGCCGCCGTGACGGCGGCTGAGCGCCGTATCGACCTGCTCGAACTCGCCGAACAGCCGGTCGGCCTCACCGGGGGCGACGCCAGGACCGCTGTCGGCAACGGCGAAGGTAATCGTGACGCGCCCGCCGACGATGGGCCCGGCCGCCCGTGCCGACAGCGTGACGCCGCCCGACTCAGTGAACTTGACCCCGTTGCCGGCGAGGTTGATCAGTACCTGACGCAGGCGAGGGGCGTCGACCATGACCGACCGCGGCAGCGCGCCGTCGAACTCGGCGGCGATGTCGATGCCCTTGACGTGGGCGCGGGCGGCGAGCAGCTCGGCGATTTCCTGGAGCAGCGCCTCGAGGTCGGTCGGTTGCGGCCTGAGGTCGAGACGGCCGGCCTCGATCTTCGAGAAGTCGAGCATGTCGTCGACCAGCGCGAGCAGCGCCTCGCCGGAGGAGTGGACGGCGCGCGCGTAGGTCTCCTGATCGGGGGTGAGCTCCGTCTCGAGCAGCAGCCCGGTCAGTCCGAGGATGCCGTTGAGCGGGGTGCGGAACTCATGGCTGACGGTGGCGAGCACGCGCGACTTCGCCTGGCTGGCGGCTTCCGCCTTGCGGCGGGCTTCGACCAGCGCCTGCTCGACCTCCTTGCGGGCGGTGATGTCGCGGGCGACCGAGTAGACCGCGCCGGGAGCGCCGTCGTCGTCACGCATGCGGATGTCGACCCAGGAATACCAGCGCAGGCCCGGCGCGGTGGCGAGTTCGATGTCGCGGGTGGCGACCTCGCGTCCGTCGGCGACATCGCCGACCGGAGTGATCAACGGCACCATGGCGAGCGGCTTGCCGATGACGGCGGCGGGCGCCACGGCGAACGCGCTGGCGAAGGCGGGATTGACGAAGGTGACGTTGCCGGCGGCGTCGCGGCGCACCACCAGATCACCCTGGGCGTCGATCAGGCTGCGATAGCGCTCCTCGCTCTCGCGCAGCTCCCAGGCGGTGTCGGCGAGGGTCTCGAGGCTGGCAACCAGCCTGAGGTTCTCCTCGGCGAGACGGCCGAGCTCGGCACGCAGCTTGAGGTGATCGACACGGGCGGCACCCCACATGGCGGCGGCGCCGGCCAGCACGACCAGAGGCAAGAGCACCGGCGCCAGCTCCTGTCGCAGGTCGGCGGTGACAAGGGCGGCAAGCGCGGCCAGCCCGGCGACGGCCGCGAAGAGGGCGGCACCGACGTGGTGGGCACGCGGCGGCGGCCGGCGCACCGGAGCCGCGCCGGCCGGCGAGCGGCGCGGTGGCAACGACCGCGAATGCGGGGCGGGATCGTTGGACGCGGCGGGCAACTCGACCATCAACACACCTCGGCTGTCCGCGCGGACCTGCGCCCGCGCGCCAGCCCGACAGTGCCAAACCTTGCTTTCGGAAGTCTTGACGGGACGGTTGAGCGTCTCGTCGTTCTGACGCAATCCCGGACGCAAAAGTGGAAGTCACTTTTGCTGGAATTGCTTTACGCCGCGGCCGCCAGGCGGTCGCCGACGGCGCGGTAGGAAAGGGCCTCGGCGAGATGGACGCGCCCGAGCGTATCGCTGCCGTCGAGGTCGGCGAGGGTGCGGGCGAGCTTCAAGACACGGTGGTAGCCGCGGGCGGAAAGCCGCATGGCCTCGGCCGCCGAGCGCAGCAGGGCGCTCGCCGCCGCGTCGGGGGCGGCGACCGTCTCGATCAGGCCCGGCGAACACTGGGCGTTGGTGAGAACGCCGGCGGCGCCGAGCGCCGCGAAACGCTCGCGCTGGACGACGCGGGCGGCGGCGACCCGTTCGGCGACCACGCGTGAGGCCTCGGCCCGACCCGGAACGATCAGATCGGCGGCCGACACCGCCGGCACTTCGATGCGGATATCGATGCGATCGAGCAATGGGCCGGAGATGCGCGCCTGATAATCGGCCGCGCAGCGAGGGCCGCGCTTGCAGACGTGACCGGGCTCGCCGGCCATGCCGCAGCGGCAGGGATTCATGGCGGCGACCAGCTGGATGCGGGCGGGATAGCTGATGCGGTAGTTGACGCGGGCGATCACGGTCTCGCCGGTCTCCAGCGGCTGGCGCAGCGAATCGAGCACCTGCGGGGAGAACTCGGGAAACTCGTCGAGGAAGAGCACGCCGTTGTGGGCGAGGGCCGCCTCGCCCGGCTTGGCGCGGATGCCGCCGCCGACCATGGCGGCCATGGAGGCGGAGTGGTGGGGGGCGCGGAAGGGACGATGGTGGGTGAGCCTGCCGTTCGATATCGCGCCGGCGATCGAGGCGATCATCGACACCTCGAGCAGCTCGGCCGGTGCGAGCGGCGGCAGGATCGACGGCAGGCGGCTGGCGAGCATCGACTTGCCGGCGCCGGGCGGCCCGACCATGAGCAAGTTGTGGCCGCCGGCGGCGGCGACCTCTAGCGCGCGCTTGGCGCTTTCCTGGCCCCTGATGTCGGCAAGGTCGCCGAACCCGGCGGCGGCCTCCGCCACGCCGGCCTTTGGCCGCGACAACACCTGGGTGCCACGGAAATGGTTGGCGACGGCGATCAGGCTCAACGGCGCCAGGATCGGCATGTCGCCGCTCGCCCACGCCGCCTCGGGTCCCGACGCCGACGGGCAAATCAGTCCGCGATCGAGGCCGTTGGCGGCGATCGCCGCCGGCAGCACGCCGGCCACCGGCGCGACGGTGCCGTCGAGCGCCAGCTCGCCGAGGGCGAGGTAAGCGGCGAGCTCGTCGCCGGGCAGCGCGCCGAGGGCCGCCATCAAGGCGAGGGCGATCGGCAGGTCGTAGTGGCTGCCTTCCTTGGGAAGATCAGCCGGGGCGAGATTGACGACGATGCGCTTGGGCGGCAGCGCCAGGCCCGAGGCGTGCAGCGCGCTCCTCACCCGCTCGCCGCTCTCGGCAACCGCCTTGTCGGGCAGGCCGACGATGATGAAACGCGGCAGGCCCGGTACGATCTGCACTTGCACGTCGACCGGCACCGCCTCGATCCCCTGAAATGCGACGGTGGTGACGTGCGAAACCATGCGCCCTGCCCCGGCTTGACCGCACAACCATAACGCCGGCGCCGATCTTGCGCAAGAACAATTCGTGAACGCGCGCCTCAACCCTTCAACATCTTGAAGGCCTGGCGCCAGTTGCCGGTGGCCGCGCCGATGATCACCCAGGCGATGCACATGGCCTCCAGCCAGCGCGAGGCGGCGATGCCGCCGAAATCGACCACGGTCGGCCAGCCGAACTCGTTGAGCAGGGCGGCGACCTTGGCCTTGGCGTCGGCGTCGTTGCCGGCGATGTACATGTCGGGCGGGCCGCCGGGCAGCTCGGGACGAAACATCAGCGCGTTGCCGACGATATTGAAGGCCTTGATCACCTTGGCCTCGGGGATCAACCGCTGCAGCGTCTCGCCGCCGGAATCGTTGCCCTTGATGGCGAGGTCGGGCGGGAATCCCTTGGAGAAATCCAGCGGGTTGGTGGCGTCGATCACCACCTTGCCGGCGACGGTCTCGGGGCCGATGGCCTTGACGACATCGGGGTTGGCGACGCCGAGGGTGGCGAAGACGACAAGGTCGCCGAAGGCGGCCGCCTCGGCGAAGGCGCCCTGCGAGGCGCGCTCGCCCATCTCGCCCACCCATTCGAGCGCCTTCTCGTGGTTGGCGCTGCGCGCGCCGAGCCTGACCTCGTGGCCAAGCGTGACGAAGCCGCGGCCGAGCGCACGCCCGACGTCGCCGGTGCCAAGGATGCCGACTTTCATGGACCTGTCTCCTGTGTCCTGCGTTTCTCGATGGCGTCCCAGATCAGCGCGGCGATGTCGGCGCCGCCGAAGCGCTTCACCTCGCGGATGCCGGTCGGCGAGGTGACGTTGATCTCGGTGAGATAATCGCCGATCACGTCGATGCCGACAAAAATGAGACCGCGCTCCTTCAGCACCGGGCCGATCACCGCGCAGATGTCACGGTCGCGGTCGCTCATCTCGGCCGGCACCGCCTTGCCGCCGACGTGCATGTTGGAGCGCGCCTCGCCGGCGGCGGGGATGCGGTTGATGATGCCGACCGGCTCGCCGTCGACCAGAATGATGCGCTTGTCGCCCTGGCGCACCTCAGGCAGGTAACGCTGGACGACGTAAGGCTGGCCGCGAAAGGCGTCCTCGAAGATCTCCAGCAGGGCGGCAAGGTTCTCGTCGCCGCCGGCGATGCGGAAGACGCCGGCGCCGCCGTTGCCATAGAGCGGCTTCAAGATGATGTCGCCGTGCTCCTCGCGAAAGGCGACGATGCGATGGCGGTCGCGGGTGATGAGGGTCGGCGGGCCGAGGGCGGCAAACTCGGTGACGAACAGCTTTTCGGGCGCGTTGCGGACATTGGCCGGATCGTTGACCACCAGGGTGCGCGGGTGAATGCGCTCGAGGAGATGGGTGGTGGTGATGTAGCCCATGTCGAAGGGCGGGTCCTGGCGCAGGTGGACCACATCGAGGGTCGCGAGGTCGACAGGCTGCGGCGGACCGAGGGTGTAGTGATCCCCTTCGACATCGCGCACGCTCACCGGCTCGACCACCGCCTCGATGCGCCCGTCGCGCATGCTCAGGCGATCGGGCGTGTAGTGATAAAGACGATGGCCGCGCCGCTCGCCTTCCAGCATGAGGGCGAAGGTCGAGTCGCCGCGCACGACGATCCGCGAGACGTGATCCATCTGAAACGCCACCGTGAGCGCCATGTGGCCCTCCGCCGAAACGGCGGTCAATTATCACGCGGCGCCTTCGGCGTCGAACACGCCGGGGAGATGGCGGGGCAGGCGCCGGGGCGCGGCGATGACCACGTCGAAACGAAGGTCGAGGCCAGCGGCGGCGGGGTGGGCGGCGAGCCAGACGGCGGCGGCGCGGGCAACCCGTCGGCGACCGGTGGCGGTGACCGCTGCGGCCGCGTCCTGCAAGCGTGCCCGCCGCTTGACCTCGACGAAGGCGACCAGGCCGCCGCGGCGGGCGATGAGGTCGATCTCGCCGACCGGAGTGGTGTAGCGCCGGGCAAGGATGCGATAGCCCTTGAGGCGCAGCAGCCAGGCGGCGACCGTCTCGGCGCGGCGGCCGCGCTCCTCGGCGGCCCGGCGGGCGTGGCGATCAGCGCTCGCCGGCATCGCCGGCGGCCTTCAGCCGCAACGCACGGGCGTAAAGCTCACGGCGCGGGCGGCCGGTGAGCGCGGCGGCGGCGGCGGCGGCCGCGCTCACCGAATGGGTGGCGAGCAGGGGCACGAGCACGGCGTCGGCGTCGGCAAGCGAAGCGGCAGCGGCAGGCGGCGGGGCGACGACAACGACGATCTCGCCCTTCGGTGGCGGCCCGCTGCCCAAGGAGGCGGCGAGCTCGGCGAGGCTCGCCCGGCGGACCTCCTCGAACACCTTGGTCAGCTCGCGGGCAACTGCGGCGCGCCGCTCACCGCCGAGCGTCGCCGTCATGTCGGCCAAGGTGGCGGCGAGGCGGCGGGGCGATTCGAAGAAGATCAGCGTTGCCGGCGCGCCGGCCAGGGCGGCGAGGCGCGCGCGGCGGGCGCCTGTCTTGGTCGGCAAGAAGCCGGCGAACAGAAAGGCGTCGGTCGGCAGGCCGGAGGCGACGAGGGCCGCCAGCACCGCCGAGGCGCCCGGAACCGGCACCACCCGGTGGCCGGCGGCACGCGCCTCTTCCGCCAGGCGATAGCCGGGGTCGGAGACGAGCGGGGTGCCGGCATCGCTGACCAGGGCAACGGCCGCTCCCCCGGCCAGGGCGGCGAGCAGCTTCGGCCGCTGGCGGGCGGCGTTGTGGTCGTGATAAGCGACCAGCCGCGCGGTGATGGCGAAATGCCTGACCAGAACCGAGGTCACCCGCGTGTCCTCGCAGGCGATCAGGTCGGCGGCGGCGAGCGTCGCGAGGGCCCTGAGGGTGGTGTCGCCGAGGTTGCCGATCGGCGTCGACACCAGGTAAAGGCCCGCCTCCAGCGGCGGGGCGGCGATGCGATGACCGTCGACGCTGTAGCCCGGGGTCAGCGCGGACGCCGGCCGATCGCGGGGGCCGGATTTGCCATGACGTCTCATGAGGTTTTGACAGGCTCCCGAATACCCTTATGATTTGTCGATTGTTAGCGTCTCCGAGGCGAGCAAGGGAGAGATACTTGTCCCGCCCGTTTTTCATGCGCTTCGGTGGCATCAGGGCGGCTGTCGCAGTCGCCGGGCTGTGCGCGCTTGCGGCCTGCTCAGGGTCCGGGCCGGGCGGGGGCGCGCCCGTGATCGGGACGGCTCAGGTCAGCGGCGAGGTGCTCGGCAACGGGCCGGTCAAGGTCGCCTTGCTGTTGCCCCTTTCGGCCACCGGCAACGCCGGCCAGATCGCCCTCAACCTGAAAAACGCGGCCGATCTGGCGATCCGCGATTTCCAGACCGCCAATATCCAGGTGCTGGTCAAGGACGACCAGGGCACGCCGATCGGTGCGCGCGCGGCGGCAAGCGAGGCGATCTCGCAAGGCGCCGAATTGATTGTCGGGCCGCTGTTCGCCCAGTCGGTCACGGCGGTGGCGGCGGTGGCGCGAAGCGCCAACGTGCCGGTCGTCGCCTTCTCCACCGACTCGTCGGCGGCCACCCGCGGGGTCTATCTGCTCAGCTTCCTGCCGCAGGGCGACGTCGACCGCATCATCAGCTACGCCGCCACCCACGGCAAACGCTCGTTCGCCGCGCTGTTGCCGAACACCGCGGAAGGCACGCTCTACGAGGCGGCGCTGCAGCGGGCCGTCGCCAACGTCGGTGGCCGTGTCATGGCGGTGGAGCGCTACGACCTCGACAAGGTGTCGATGCAAACCCACGCCACGTCGACGGCAACCCTGGTCAAGTCGGGGACGGTCGATGCCGTGTTCATGCCCGACGGTGGCGACGCGACGCCGTTCCTCGCCGAGGTGCTCGCCGCCAACGGCGTCTTATCCTCCAAGGTCACTTTCCTCGGCAGCGGTCAGTGGGACGATCCGCGCATCGTCCGCGAATCGAACCTCAACGGCGGCTGGTATCCGGCGCCCGACAACACCGGCTTCGCCGGCTTCGCCCAGCGCTACGAAACGGCGTTCGGAGCGACTCCCAGCCGCACCGCCACCCTTGCCTACGACGCCACCAGCCTCGCCGCCGGGCTGGCCGCCCGCTTCGGCCAGCAGCGTTTCGCCCCGCAGACGCTGACCAATTCGAGCGGCTTCATCGGCATCGACGGCGCCTTCCGCTTCCTGCAGAACGGACTGAGCGAACGGGGGCTCGCCGTCTACCGGATCGACAACGGCAACGCCACGATCATCGATCCGGCACCCAAGACGTTCGCCAAGGCCGGGGCCTAGGCGGCCAGATCGGCGACCACCGCATCGAGGACGCAGAAGCCGGCGCGGGTGGCCCTGAGCTTGCCGCCGTCCATCTTCTCGACCATGCCATGGGCGAGAAGATCGGACAGGCGGGCGGGATCGAGGACGCGTCCGGTCAGGCGCCGGTAACGGTCGAGGTCGATGCCCTCGGCAAGACGAAGGCCCATGAGCAGCAGCTCGTCGCCCTCCTCTTCACCGGTCAGCACGTCGTCGACCACTATGCCGTCGCCCCACGATTCCACCTTCTCAAGCCATCTCTCCGGCACGCGCTCGTCGGCGGTGGCGTGGCGGCCGTCGGCGAGCCTGAGGCGGCCGTGGGCGCCGGGGCCGATGCCGGCGTATTCGTCGTAGCGCCAGTAGGCGAGGTTGTGGCGGCACTCCGCTCCCGGGATGGCGTGGTTGGAGATCTCGTAGGCCGGTAGACCGGCCGCGTCGCAAACCTCCTGGGTGACGGCATAGAGATCGGCGGCAGCAGCCTCGTCGGGCATGACCAGCTTGCCGGCCTCCCGCAACGCGAAGAACGGCGTGCCCTGTTCGATGGTGAGCTGATAGAGCGACAGGTGATCGCAGGCGAGTGCCAGTGCTTCTTTCAGCTCGCCACGCCACTCACGCGGAGTCTGGCCGGGACGGGCATAGATGAGGTCGAAGGAGAGACGGGCAAAGGTCTTCCTGGCGATCTCGATCGCTGCGAGGGCGTCGGCAACGGAGTGGAGGCGGCCAAGAAAACGGAGGGCGCCGTCGTTGAGCGCCTGCACGCCAAGCGAGACGCGGTTGACGCCGGCGGCGCGGTAGCCGCGGAAGCGGTCCGCCTCGACACTCGACGGGTTGGCCTCGAGCGTCACCTCGGCGTCGTCGGCGACCGGCCAATGGGCGGCGACCGCATCGAGGAGGGCGGCGACCGTCGCCGGCGCCATCAACGACGGCGTGCCACCGCCAAAGAAGATCGAGGTCACGGTACGGCCGGGCGCGCGGGCGGCGATGGTTGCGATCTCGCGGGCGAAGGCGCGGGCGAAGCGCTGCTCGTCGGGCGGTTGGCGGCGGACGTGGCTGTTGAAGTCGCAATAGGGACACTTGGCGGCGCAGAACGGCCAATGCAGGTAGACGGCGAAGGCGTCGGCGCTCATTGGCGTGCCCCGGCGGTGGCGGCGAGCTTGGCGGCGGCGAAGGCGGCAAGGGCGCGGGCGCGGTGCGACACGGCATGCTTCTCGGCGACCGACATCTCGCCGAAGGTGCGTTCGCTGCCGGCCGGCTGGAACATCGGGTCGTAGCCGAAGCCACCGTGGCCGCGCGGCGGCCACACCAGAATGCCGTCGACCTCGCCACGGAAGGTCTCGCCGCCTCCCTCCGGCGAGGCGAGGCAGACGACGGCGACGAAGCGGGCACGACGCTTGTCCGGCGTGGTGGCCCCGACGGCGACAAGGCGCCGTTCCACCGCGCGCATGGCATGGACGAAATCGCGGTCGGGACCGGCCCAACGGGCCGAGTGGATGCCAGGCTCGCCGTCAAGGGCGGCGACGACGAGGCCGGAATCGTCGGCCAGCGCCGGCAATCCCGACGCGATCGCGGCGGCAACCGCCTTCAGCCGCGCATTGGCTGCGAAGGTCGAGCCGGTCTCCTCGGGCGCGACGAGACCGAAATCGGCGGCAGAGCGCGCCCTCAGACCGAAGGGCGCAATGAGCGCGGCGATCTCGTGGAGCTTGTCGGGGTTGTGGCTGGCAATCACCAAGGTGTCGCCTCGCCTCAGTGCGGGCGCGGTCAAAGAATGGCGAGCTTCTGAAGTTCGACGAGATGGGCGATGCCGGCGCGGGCAAGCGCCAGCAGGGCGGTGAAATCCTCTTGGCTGAACGGCGCTCCCTCCGCCGTCGACTGGATCTCGACGAAACCGCCGGAGCCGGTCAGGACGAAATTGGCATCGGTCATCGCTTCGCTGTCCTCGGCATAGTCGAGATCGAGCACGGGGGTGCCGCGGTAGATACCGGCCGACACCGCGGCGACGTGATCGGCGATGACCGGCTTGACCACCATGTCGCGGGCGCGCATCCACTCGACGCAATCCTTGAGCGCCACCCAGGCGCCGGTGATGGCGGCGGTGCGCGTGCCGCCGTCGGCCTGGATGACGTCGCAATCGATCACGATCTGGCGCTCGCCGAGACCGACGAGGTCGACCACGGCGCGCAGCGAACGGCCGATGAGGCGCTGGATCTCGAGGGTGCGGCCGGACTGCTTGCCGGCGGTGGCCTCGCGGCGGGTGCGCTCGTTGGTCGAGCGCGGCAGCATGCCGTACTCGGCGGTGACCCAGCCCTTGCCGGCACCGCGCAGCCACGGCGGCACCTTCTCGTCGACGCTGGCCGTGCACAGGACGTGGGTGTCGCCGAAGCGAACGAGGCACGACCCCTCGGCATGCTTGGCAACGGCACGCTCGAGGCTGACGGCGCGCATGTCGCCCGGCGGCCGTTTCGACGGGCGGGTGGCGGGCGGGCGGGGCGTGTCCATCGGCCGCTTCATAGCCGCCTGTTCACCGCAACGTAAAGCCCCGCTTGAAAACACGGCAAAGACGGACACTTAATGGCGTCATGCAAGATGCCAGCAACCACGACGCTCAGCCCGCTTCCCAGCCCGTGCAGCGCAACAGGGGCCAGTCCGACCTGCAGACCCTCGACCGGCGCTCGCGTGAAATCTTCAAGCGCATCGTCGATTCGTACCTGGCCACCGGAGAGCCGGTGGGCTCGCGCAACATCAGCCGCATGCTGCCGATGGCGCTGTCGCCGGCCTCGGTCAGAAACGTCATGGCCGATCTCGAGCAGCTCGGCCTGATCTACGCGCCACACACGTCGGCCGGCCGGTTGCCAACCGAGTTCGGTCTCAGGTTTTTCGTCGACGCGCTGCTGGAGATCGGCGACCTGTCGGCGGAGGAGCGCCGCCAGATCGAGGCGCAGATCAAGGCGGGCGACACCTCGCGCACCGTCGAAAGCCTGCTCGCCGAAGCAAGCCAGGCGCTGTCCGGCCTGTCGCGCGGCGCCGGCGTGGTGCTTGCCAACAAGGCCGACCTCAGGCTCAAGCACGTCGAATTCATCCGGCTGGAGCCGACGCGGGCGCTGGTGGTGCTGGTCGGCGAGGACGGGTCGGTGGAGAACCGGCTGATCGAGCTCGATGCGGGCACGACGCCGTCGAGCCTGATCGAGGCCGCGAACTATCTCAACACCCACTTGCGCGGCCGCTCGCTGTCGGAGGCGAGGGCCGAACTGGAACGCAATCAGGCGACGCTGCGCGCCGAACTCGACAAGCTCACCGAGCAGCTCGTGCAGGCGGGACTGGCGAGCTGGGCGGCGGCCGGCGGCGGACGCCCCGACACGCTGATCGTGCGCGGGCGCGCCAACCTGCTGGAAGACGTCACCGCGGCGGGCGACCTCGAACGCATTCGCCTGCTGTTCGACGATCTGGAGACCCAGCGCGAGCTCGTCCGCCTGCTCGGCAATGCCGAGCGGGGCGAGGGCGTGCGCATCTTCATCGGATCGGAGAACCAGCTGTTCTCCCTGTCGGGCTCGTCGCTGGTGGTGTCGCCCTACCGCGACACGGAACAGCGTATCGTCGGCGTGCTCGGTGTCATAGGTCCGACCCGTCTCAACTACGCCCGCATCGTGCCGATGGTCGACTACACGGCGAAAGTGGTAGGAAAGCTCCTCGGCTAGCGGACCTTGCACGGGCAAGGCGGAGGCGGACGTGGCGGACAAAGTCGTTCTGTTGGTCGGAACCAGAAAGGGTGCCTTCATCGTCGAAGGCGACCGCGAGCGGCGGGCGTGGCGGCTGCGCGGTCCGTTTTGCGAGGCGTGGCCGATCAACCACGTGGTCGGCGACCCGCGAACCGGCACGATCTACGCCGGCGGCGGCAACGCGTGGTTCGGCCCGGCGGTGTGGAAATCAACCGACATGGGCGCGTCGTGGACCCACTCGAGCCGCGGCCTCGCCTACGCGGCGGGCGAGGAGCCGATCAGATCGGTGTGGAGTCTCGCCGCCCGCGACGGCCGGCTCTACGCCGGCGTCGAACCGGCGGGCCTGTTCGAAAGCGGGGACGCCGGCGAGACCTGGCATCACGTGGCGGGACTGCAGCAACATCCCAGCCGGCCGCACTGGCAGCCGGGAGGCGCCGGGCTGATCCTTCACACGATCGTCCCCCACCCGGACGATGAGGACCAGATGTGGATCGGCATCTCGGCGGTCGGCGTCTTTCACACCGGCGACGGCGGCGAGACCTGGGAGCCGCGCAACCGCGGCACCCGCAACGACTACATGCCCGACGACCAGCGCTACCCGGAATACGGCCAGTGCGTGCACTCGATCGCCATAGCAGCGGGGATGCCCGACCGGCTCTATCAGCAGAACCATTGCGGCATGTACCGCAGCGACGACGGCGGCAAGAGCTGGCAAAGCATCGAGGCCGGCCTGCCGTCCTCGTTCGGCTTCCCTTCGGCGGTCCACCCGCGCGATCCGGAGACGCTCTACCTGATACCGCTCAACGGCGACACCGCCGGCCGCTACGTTCCCGACGGCAGGGCGGCGGTGTGGCGCACCCGCGACGGCGGCCACCGCTGGCAGGCGCTGCGGACGGGGCTGCCCCAGGAGAACGTCTATTTCGGCGTGCTGCGCCAGGGCCTCGCCGTCGACCGGCTCGACCCGGCCGGGGTCTATTTCGGCACTGGCTCCGGCGCCCTCTACGCCAGCGCCGACGAAGGGGAGGCGTGGACCACCATCGCCGAGCACCTTCCCGGCATCCTGTCGGTGGAGGCGATGGTGGTCGGGGACTAGGCCGCGGGCAATGGCCAACCGCGAGCGTCAGCGCCCCGCCGAGCGGCCGGCGCCCGCCCTGGTCAGGCTGCCCGCCGTCCTGGTCAATCTGTTTCCGAGCGCCGAAAGGCGGGTCGAATTGACCAGCGGCACGGTCGCCGAGATCATCGACGCGCTCGACGCCCGCTGGCCGGGCATGCGTGAGCGCATCTGCGATTCGACGCCGGCCATCCGCCGCCACGTCAACGTTTTCGTGGCTGGCGAGCGCGCGCGCCTCGATACGCCGGTCGCACCCGGCGCCGACGTCTTCATCTTCACCGCGATGAGCGGCGGCTGAAGGCTGTCACTCGGCGTCAGCCGCGAGGTAGCGAAGCCAGATGGCATCCTTGCCGAGCTCGGCGATGGCGGCCCGGTGGGCGGCGAGCGCATCCTGGCTGAGCGCGAAGGCGCGGGCCGTCGGCCGTGCCCTCACCGCAAGGTCGCCGTCGACGACGGCAACGGTCGTCCGGGCCGGCTCCTCGCCGAGCGCCAGAGCGGCCTGACGGCCGCCAATCAGCTCGACGTAGACCTCCGACAACAGCTCGGCGTCGAGCAGGGCCCCGTGAAAAGTGCGGCGCGTGCTGTCGATCGTATAGCGGGCGCACAGCGCATCGAGCGAATTCGGCCCGCCCGGGTGCTTGCGGCGGGCAAGCATCAGGGTGTCGACCACCCGCTCGTTGACGATGGCGTCACGGCCGGTGCGGGCGAGCTCGGCGTTGAGGAAAGCCACGTCGAAGTCGGCGTTGTGGGCGATCAGAACCGCGTCGTCGAGGAAGGCAAGCAGCTCGTCGGCGATGGCAGCGAACAGCGGCTTGTCGCTGAGGAATGCCTCGTCGAGACCGTGGACGCGGGCGGCATCGGGCGGGATCGCCCGCTCGGGATTGACGTAGCTGTGGAAGCTCTTGCCGGAGGGTATGTGGTTGACGAGCTCGACGCAGCCGATCTCGACGATGCGGTCGCCGGCGCCCGGGTCAAGCCCGGTGGTTTCGGTGTCGAAGACGATCTCGCGCATTGATTCGCGTGGCGGATGTTAAACAGACTGGCGCAGCGGGCAAGGATAACCGGAAAGGATCGGGCGATGGACGACGGCGGCTTGTGCGAAACGTTGACGAGCAGACTCACGACGGCGGCGGTCGGCGACGTGATGGACAGCATCGGCCTCCACCACCAGTTTCTGCCGCGCACCATTGGCGCCTTGACTGCTGACACGGTCACGGCCGGGCGGGCGTTGACCGTGGTCGAGGCCGATTGCCAGCCGGGCGGGAGCGACGAAGACGACGAGCAGCGCGACTTCGGGCTGATGCTGCGGGCGCTCGACGACCTCAAGCCCGGCGAGGTCTATGTCTGCACGGGCGCGTCGCCGACCTACGCGCTGTGGGGCGGGCTGATGAGCGCCCGCGCCAAGAGGCTCGGCGCGCTGGGCGCGGTCCTCAACGGCTGCCACCGCGACAGCCGCGAGATCCTGGCGCTCGGCTTTCCCGTCTTCTCGCACGGCGCCTACGCGCAGGACCAGCGCGGGCGCGGGCGTGTCATCGACTTCCGCACGCCAATCGCATTTGCCAACGGCTGTCGCATCGATCCCGGCGATATCGTGTTCGGCGACGTCGACGGCGTCGTCGTGGTGCCCTACCCGGCGGCCGCAGAGGTCGTCCGCCTGGCTCTCGCCAAGGTCGAGGGCGAGGCCGGCGTCCGCCGCATGATCGCCGAGGGCGAATCGACCCAGTCGATTTTCGCCAGGACCGGAATCATGTGACCGGCGCCGGCGGCTCGGCTGCACGAACCGTCTCGCCCACCGCGGGGAGCGATGATAAGGAGATGACGCGGGCGGCCGGCAACGTCGCCGCCGTCCCTCGTCAGGGAGTGCGGCCATGACCAGCGACCGTTCGGTGCTCGATCACATCCAGGACCTCGCCGACGAGGAGCACCGGCTCTACGAGAAGGGCAGCCTGAGCGACGAGGAGAGCTCCCGGCTGCGCAGGCTCAACATCGAGCTCGATCGGTGCTGGGACCTGTTGCGTCAGCGGCGGGCCAAGCGCGAATTCGGCGAAGACCCGGACGACGCCGCGATGCGGCCGGGCAGCGTGGTCGAGAAATATGAGGGCTGAGACGCAACGCCGCTAGCGGGCGCCGCTCAGCGCGGCGACGGCGCGCAGCACGTCGCCGACCTGCGCGCGCGTCGCGGCAAAATCCTCGCCGGTGTCGATGATGAAGTGGGCGCGCGCCCGTTTATCGGCGTCCGGCATCTGGCGCCGCAGGAGCGCATCGACCTGCTCCCGGCTTGGGCTGCCGCGCTCGAGAATGCGTCGGCGCTGGATTGGCGCCGCGGCGGTGACCACCACCACCGCATCGACGCGTCTCTCCCCGCCGGTTTCAAGCAGCAGCGGTATGTCGAGGACGGCGACCCGCCGTCCGCTGGCGGCGACGGCCGCGCGAAAAGCGGTCTCGGCCTCGCTGACCAAAGGATGGACGATCGCTTCGAGGCGGGCCAAGGCCGCCGGGTCGACGGCCACCCGCTCGGCAAGGCGGGCGCGGTCGACGGACCCGCCGCCGGTGACGCCGGGAAAGGCCGCCTCGATCGGTGGCACCGCCGCACCGCCGTAGAGGTCGCGCACGGCGACATCGGCATCGAAGACGGCGGCGCCGGCCTCGGCGAACATGGCCGCCACGGTCGACTTGCCCATGGCGAGCGAGCCGGTGAGGCCGAGAACGAGCATCAGCGGCTCGCCGACCGTGCGCGGTGGCTCATTCGATCGCCCCCTCGCGGCGCAGAAACCCGAGCAGCGGCAGCAGCGGCAGGCCGAGGATCGCAAAGTAGTCGCCGTCGATCTGGTCGAATAGCTGGATGCCGGCTCCTTCAATCTGATAGGCGCCGACGCTGTTCAGCGCCGCCGCGCCGACCCGGGCAAGGTGAGCGTCGATGAGGGCGGCGGTGAGCGGCCGCATGGTGAGCGAGGCCGTGCAGAAATGGCGCCAGATCACGGCACCGTCGCGGGCGGCGGCCGCGGCAGTGTGGAGGAGATGGGTGCGGCCGGACAGGCGGGCAAGCTGCTCGCGCGCCTCGACAACGTCGACCGGCTTGCCCCAGTGACGACCGTCGAGGTCGAGCGTCTGGTCGGCACCGACCACGATCGCGTCGGCGACGGTGCCGACAACCGCCATCGCTTTCGCAGCGGCCAGGGCCTCGGCAATGCCGGCAGCGCCGACGCCGGCCGCAATCAGCGGCGCCTCCAGGGCGCGCTCATCGAGGGATGGCGGCAAGGCCGTGAATGCAATCCCGGCGGCGGTCAGCAGGGCGATGCGCGAGCCACTGGTCGAGGCGAGGACGATCGACGCCACATCCGCCTCACGCCGAGGCATTGGCGCGTTCCCGCGCCTCATGGTGCAGCGTCATGACGGCAGCGGCCGTTTCCTCGATCGAGCGGCGGGTCACGTCGATCACCGGCCAGCCGTGGCGGGCGCACAGCTTGCGGGTCAGCGCGAGCTCTCCTGCCACGGTCTGCCTGTCGACGTAGGTGAGGTGAGAGCCGGCGTTGAGACCGAGAAGGCGGTTCTGACGGAGCTGGATGATGCGCTCGGGCGTGGCGACAAGGCCGACAACCAACGGATGGCTGACGGTCTCCAGCTCCTTGGGCAACGGGGCGCCGGCAACGATGGGAACGTTGGCTGTCTTGATGCCGCGATTGGCGAGATAGATCGAGGTCGGCGTCTTCGACGTGCGACTGACCCCGACCAGCACCACGTCGGCCTCGTTGAGGGCACCGGCGAGCTGGCCGTCGTCGTGTGCCATGGTGAAGTTGAGAGCGTCTATGCGGCGGAAATAGTCGGCGTCGAGGACGTGCTGGGCGCCGACCCGTCGTTCACCGACGGTTCCGAGATAGGATTGCAACAGTTGCAGGATCGGCTCCAGGACCGACACGCAGGGAATTCCAATGCGCCGGCAACCGGCTTCGAGGCGATCGCTCAACTGACGATCGACCAGGGTGTACAGAACGATGCCGGGTTGCTCTTCCAACTCGTCGATGACGTGGTCAATCTGCTTGCCGGTTCTGACCATGGCATGCAGGTGCTCGATCGCACGCGTGTGGGTGTACTGGGCGGCTGCCGCCCGCGCCACCGTGATGAGCGTCTCACCGGTCGCGTCGGAAATGAGGTGCAGGTGAAAGAAGCTGTCGTGGTTGTTCACGCTTTCATCCCCTGCCCTGTTGACGGCTGGTGGTCAATCCCGCCTGCCGTACCGCCCGCACGCGACTGTCCACGAAGCGCCGGAATCGATCAACAGGCCGAGCCGTTCGGTGGCGGAATCCGGTCGATATGTTAACAGAGAGCGAACTCGCGAACTGCTTCCGTCACTGCACAGCTGGTGGTTTTTCCATCCACAACAATGCCGATCGGTAGATGATATAACATATTGTCATTACATGTGTTTTTTGTTGTGTTCGGTATCCACCGCGTGCTCTGTCGTTCCTTCCCCACCAGCGATCCGAGGCTCGCTGGTGTCAGCGTGGTGGGGAACATGCGTCATGACGGCGATTCACGGTCCAAATGAAACAAAAGTAAGATTCACTAACTGTTTCAGATACAATTGGTGCTCCTTTGACGAATGCCAGCAGTCTCTATCGGGTGCTCGACGGCAGCGTCGTCACACCGCCACCGTTGTGGTTGATGCGTCAGGCCGGCCGCTATCTGCCGGAATATCGTGCGGTGAGGTCACAGGCGGAATCGTTTCTTGCGCTTTGCCTGACGCCGGAACTCGCCACGGAGGTGACCTTGCAGCCGGTTCGCCGTTTCGACTTCGATGCCGCGATCCTGTTCTCCGACATTCTGGTGGTGCCGTACGCACTTGGCCGGGCGGTGCGCTTTGTTGACGGAGAGGGACCGCGGCTTGAGGCGATCGATGCGGCGGGAATTGGCGAGCTTGCCGCGGCTGGGGTGGCGGAGCGGTTGGCGCCGGTGCTGGAGACGGCGGCGCGGGTGCGTCGGCAGCTCGCTCGGTCGAAGTCACTGATCGGTTTCTGCGGAGGGCCGTGGACGGTGGCGACCTACATGATCGCCGGTCGCGGAACGACGGACCAGGCGCCGGCGCGCACCTTCGCGATTGAGAATGCGACGGCGTTCGCGCGGCTGATCGAGGTCCTGATCGAGGCGTCGGTGACGTACCTCGTCGGTCAGATCGAAGCCGGTGCCGATGTGGTGCAGATCTTCGACACGTGGGCGGGGGTTCTGGGAGAGGAGGATTTCGAGCGCTGGTCGGTGGGGCCGACGGCGGCGATCGTGGCGCGGGTGAAGGCGGCGGCTCCGGGGGTGCGGGTCATCGGCTTCCCGAGATGGGCCGGCCTGAACTACGAGCGATACGTGGCCGGCACCGGCGTCGACGGTGTGTCGATCGATTGGACGGTGCCGTTGTGGTTCGCCCGCGAGCGCTTGCAGACGAAAGTGACCGTGCAGGGAAACCTCGATCCGATGGCATTGGCCGTTGGCGGTGATCAGCTCGACCGGGCGATCGACCGCATTCTGGCGGAGCTTGCACACGGACGGTTGGTATTCAATCTCGGCCACGGCATCGTGCCGCAAACGCCGGTCGCCCACGTTGAGCGGCTGGTCGAGCGCGTGCGCGGGTGGAAGAACTGAGCATGGCCGACAAGCGTCTGCTGCGTCCGCTGGCCGGCGTGGCGATCGTCGTGGTGGCGTTCGCCGTCCTTGCCTGGTGGCGGCCGGCCGGCCTCTACCCGTGGATCAAGGCCGCCCACGTGGTGGCGGTGATTTCATGGATGGCGGGCATGCTCTATCTGCCGCGATTGTTCGTCTATCACACGCGGGCCAAGCCGGGATCGGAGTTGTCGGAAACGTTCAAGGTAATGGAGCGGCGGCTGCTGAGGGTCATCATCAACCCGGCGATGGTCGCCACCTGGGCGTTCGGTCTGTGGCTGGCGTGGGACGGTGGCCAATACGCAAGTGCCTGGCTGCAGGCGAAGGTCGTGCTGGTAGTGGTGCTGTCCGCCGTCCATGGCCTCTATGCCCGCTGGGTGGGTGAATTCGCGGAGGACCGCAACACACGCCCGGAGCGATTCTACCGCATGATCAACGAGGTGCCGACGGTGCTGATGATCGCTATCGTCATCCTGGTGGTGGTCAAGCCGTTCTGACGACGCGGCACTTGCCGTGGCCGGGCGGAATGACTATCTTGAGGCGTTCGCGAAAGCAGACGGGCACCGGCCTTCTTGAGCGGCCGAGATGCCGATCCGGCGGCGGCTCGCTCGACCGGCTCCAAGTTCTGCAAATCCCCTCCCCTCGCGACTTTCTCTGTCAAAGCAGATTCCGATTCCATGCCCGAAATGAAACTACAGGACCTGAAAACCAAGTCCCCGGTCGAGCTGCTGTCGTTCGCCGAGGAACTTGAGGTCGAGAACGCCAGCACACTGAGAAAACAGGAGCTGATGTTCGGCATCCTTAAGCAGCTCGCCGCCAGCGAGACCGACATCATCGGCGAAGGCGTGGTCGAGGTGCTGCAGGACGGCTTCGGCTTCCTGCGCTCGCCCGACGCCAACTATCTCGCCGGACCGGACGACATCTACGTGTCGCCGTCGCAGATCAGACGGTTCTCGCTGAGGACCGGCGATACCGTCGAGGGCCAGATCCGCAGCCCCAAGGAGGGCGAGCGCTACTTCGCCCTGCTCAAGGTCAACACGATCAACTTCGAGGACCCGGACAAGGCCCGCCACAAGATCCATTTCGACAACCTGACCCCGCTCTACCCGACCGAGCGGTTCGTCATGGAGATCGAGAACCCGACGTCGAAGGACCTGACCGCGCGCATCATCGATCTGGTGGCGCCGCTCGGCAAAGGACAGCGGGCGCTGATCACGGCGCAGCCACGCACCGGCAAGACGGTCATCCTGCAGAACATCGCCCACTCGATCGCGGCCAACCACCCCGAGTGCTACCTGATCGTGCTGCTGATCGACGA
>CAZSWL010000044.1:0-7573 GCA_964610725.1 uncultured Bauldia sp. | reverse complement strand
GGCTACTCGTCGCTGTCCTATCTGCAGCGCTTCCCGTTCGACACCATCAAGATCGATCAGACCTTCGTGCACAGCAAGGGGCTCGGCGACCGGCGCGTCATCCTGAAATCGATCATCGCGCTCGCTCATGACCTCGGCATGGACGTGGTCGCCGAAGGCGCCGAGTCGGAGGCCGACGCCGACGAGCTGTACGAGCTCGGCTGCGAGTACGTGCAGGGCTTTCTCTACGGTCAGCCGATGACCGCCGCCGAGGCTGGCCGCCTCATCTTCCGCTCCGAGGACGAAGTGGAGCAGGAAGAGGAGGACACTGGGGTCGAACCCGACGCCCGCGTTGGCGTGTAAGGCTTTGCTTGCCAACAGCTTTGACGTTCGGTCGCTCCTCTTCCCTGATCGGCCAAGGTGCGCGCCGACGCCGCCTATCGATGTGATCGCGCGGCTCGCGAAGCTGTCGCCACCATTCTTGACAGGTGCCGAAAGCGGTCCTTATTCAGCGCCATGGCGACCGCCAAACCGCCGCTCGACATCCTGTTGTGCAGTCCGCGCGGCTTCTGCGCCGGCGTTGACCGGGCCATCCACATCGTCGAGCTGGCGCTGGAGAAGTTCGGCGCGCCGGTCTACGTCCGCCACGAGATCGTCCACAACCGCTACGTGGTCGACGGCCTCAAGGCCAAGGGCGCGGTCTTTGTCGAGGACCTCGACGAGGTGCCCGACAGCGACCAGCCGGTCATCTTCTCCGCGCACGGCGTCGCCAAGGCGGTGCCGGAGGCGGCCAGCCGGCGCAACCTGTTCCAGCTCGATGCCACCTGCCCGCTGGTCACCAAGGTTCACCGCGAGGCCGAGATTCACTTCGCGAAAGGTAGGGAGATCGTTCTCATCGGACACGCCGGCCACCCCGAAGTGGTCGGCACCATGGGCCAGCTGCCGGAAGGCGCCATCACCCTCATCGAAACCGCGGCCGACGCGCGCGCCTTTCAGCCGCGCTCACCCGGCAAGCTCGCCTTCATCACTCAAACGACGCTCTCGGTCGACGATACCGCCGCGATCGTGGCGATTTTCAAGCGGCGCTTTCCGGCGATCGCGGCTCCCCACAAGGAGGACATCTGCTACGCCACCACCAACCGCCAGAACGCGGTCAAGCGGGTCGCCGCCGAGACCGACGCCATGGTGGTGATCGGCGCACCCAACTCGTCGAACTCGCAGCGGCTGCGCGAGGTGGCCGAGCGCGCCGGCTGCCCTGTGGCGGTGCTGGTGCAGCGGGCGGCCGACCTCCGCTGGTCGCTGCTCGCCGATGCCCGGCGGGTGGGCATCACCGCCGGCGCCTCGGCGCCCGAGGTGCTGGTCGAGGAGGTCATCGACGCCTTCGCCGAGCGCTACCAGGTGAACGTCGCGGTGGTGGCCGCCGCCGAGGAGGACGTCACCTTCAACCTGCCGCGGTCGCTCCGCGCCGCCGCCGAGTGACGTCGTGGCGGTCTACACCGAGTTCTCCGACGAGGAATTCGGCGCTTTCATCGGGGGCTACGACCTCGGCACGGTCCTGTCGATCAAGGGCATCGCCGAAGGCGTGGAGAACTCCAACTATCTGCTCGCCACCGAGGCCGGCCAGTTCGTCCTGACGCTTTACGAAAAGCGGGTCGATGCCGCCGACCTGCCCTTTTTCCTCGGACTGATGGAACATCTTGCCGGGCGCGGCCTGACCTGCCCCACTCCGGTGCGCGATCGTGCCGGCAACGCTCTCAACCGACTGGCCGGCCGGCCGGCGGCGATCGTCACCTTCCTTTCGGGGTTGTCGGTCAGGCGCCCGCGGGTCGAGCACTGCGCCGCCGTCGGCACGGCACTGGCCGAACTCCACCTCGCCGGCGACGGCTTCGCGCTCACCCGGCGCAATGCGCTGTCCATCGACAGCTGGCGACCGCTCTACCGGCTTTGCCACGGACGCGCCGACGAGGTGGCACCCAACCTTGCGGCCGATATCGAGGCCGAGCTCGATTATCAGGAGGCGCGGTGGCCGAGCGGCCTGCCGCAGGGGATCATCCACGCCGATCTTTTTCCCGACAACGTCTTCTTCCTCGAGGGGCGGCTGTCCGGCCTGATCGACTTCTACTTCGCCTGCAACGACATGCTGGCCTACGACGTGGCCATTTCGCTGAACGCGTGGTGCTTCGAGACCGACGTGTCCTTGAACGTCACCAAGGCGAGGGCACTGCTCGCCGGCTACAACGGCGTGCGACCGTTCACTGCCGCGGAGATCGACACGCTGCCGCTGCTTGCCCGCGGCTCGGCGCTGCGCTTCCTGCTCACCCGGTTGCACGACTGGCTGACCGTGCCGCCGGGGGCGCTGGTGGTGCCCAAGAATCCGCTCGAATACTACAAGAAGCTTCGCTTCCACCGCGGCGTCGGCGACGCCGGCGCCTACGGACTCGACCGATGACGGCCGGCAGGCGCGTCTCCATCTGGAGCGACGGCGCCTGCTCGGGCAATCCCGGCCCCGGCGGCTGGGGGGCGCTGCTCGCCTGGAACGGGCACGAAAGGGAACTCGCCGGCGGCGCCGCCGACACAACCAACAACCGCATGGAGCTGACGGCGGCGATCGAAGCGCTGGCGGCGCTCAACAAGCCGAGCGCCGTCGACCTCCACACCGACTCGCGATACCTCAAGGGCGGCATCACCGGCTGGATCGCCAAGTGGAAGCGCAACGGGTGGCGGACCGCCGACAAGAAGCCGGTCAAGAATGTCGACCTGTGGCTGCGGCTGGACGCGCTCGGCGAGCGCCACGACATCACCTGGCACTGGGTCAAGGGTCACGCCGGAACCGACGGCAACGAGCGCGCCGACGCGCTGGCGCGCGCAGGCATGAAGCCGTTCATGGCGACAAGACGGCGAGCGGCGAAGCCGGCTGCGAAAGCCTGATCAGACGGTTTCGAGCTGGCCGAGGATGGTGGCGGCACCGGTCGCCTGGATGCCCTTGCCACCTTCCGGCTCGAAGTTGAGGGCCTTGACGACACCGTCCTCGACCAAGGCGGAAAACCGCTTGACGCGCTTGCCGAGGCCGCCGCCGGTCATGTCGACCTCGAGACCGAGCGCGCGGGCATAGTCGCCGGTGCCGTCGGCGACGAAGTCGATCTTGTCGGCGGCGCCGAGCGACTCTGCCCACACCTTCATGACGTGATGGTCATTGACCGCCAAGACGACGATGCGGTCGATGCCCTTCGCCTTGATGCGGTCGGCGTTCTCGACGAACTGCGGGATATGGGCGTGGTGACAGGTGGTGGTGAAGGCGCCTGGGACGCCGACCAGAACGACCCTCTGGCCCTTGAACAGGTCGGCGGTCGTAACCTCGCTCGCCGCCCCGTCCTCGTTCTTGACCCGGAACTTGCCTTCCGGCAGCCGATCGCCGACTTTGATCATGGTTCCCTCGCGGTAACGATATGACGCCCGGACAGTGACTTAGTTGACGTTGCCGGCTTGGTCGAGGCCGACGGTCTGTTCGATGGCGCGCCCGTCGGAGACGACGGTGACGCGGAAATGGGCGCCGGCAATCGGCGTCTTGGCGACCAGACGGTCGAAGGTCACCGAAAACGAGGCGGTGTTGCCGCTGGCGCTGGAAACCGCCGGGGCGCCGGCATACCAGTCGTCGGGCCCCTCGACGAAGACCACCGCCTTGGCGGCGTCGGGCGCGGTCAGGGCGAAGCGGAAGGTTGGACGCTTGTCGCTGCCGCCGGCGCGGACAACGCCGCCGACGGAGAAAACGCCGGGCTCGGGAGCGCCGGGCAGCGCGGCGCGGGCGTCGGCGACGATCTTGGCGGCGGCCGGATCGCTGGCGCGGCCGGCCGGCACCAGCAGGCGCGCCTCGACGTGATCCGGAATGCATACCTCCTCGCACACGCCGAGATCGAGACTGAGGGCAAGATCGACGGCGCTGGCGCGGTCGGGGACCACGGCGCTCACCGGCAGGTCGACCGTGCCGGTGTAGATATTGGTGACCGAATAGCCGTCGTCGTAGCGTTGCGGCGGCGGGAAGCTGACCTCGGCCGGCCCGAGGTTGCGCGACGCCGAGAAGTCGATGGTCGGCGCTATGCCGGCATCGCCCGGGTCGCGCCAATAGGTTTTCCAGCCGGGCGGCAACGCGATCTGAATGTCACCGGCAAGGCGCCCGTCATTGCCGATGCCCGCGACAACCAGCCGCACCCTCGCCTTGGCGCCGCTTGCCCACTGGCCGACGGCGGCGGTTGCCGACGTCGCCGCGAAGATGGCAACCAGTGCGACACAGGCCGATCCGCCGATCAGGTTGGTGGCAGGTATCATCGTCGCACGATAGCGCCCCGGCGGCCGGCCGACGACTGCTGCCGGCATGCCACGCTTCATTTGTTCGTGAGCACCGCCGCACAATCGGTGCGCCGCCCGCCGGGTTTTATTTTGGTCGCGGCATGCTAGGCTTGGGCGATGAGCAAGCGGGTCGTGCGGACTTCCGGCGAGGGCTATCTCGACGGCCACTTCCTGATCGCCATGCCGGGCATGCAGGACAATCGCTTCTCGCGCACGGTGGTCTACATGTGCGCCCACTCGTCCGACGGCGCGATGGGGATCACCATCAACCAGCCGGCTGCGCAAATCACCTTCCACGATCTGCTGCTCCAACTCGACATCATCCCGGAAGGGCCTGAGATCCGCCTGCCGGAGCCGGCCGGGCACATGCGGGTGCACCGCGGCGGTCCGGTCGAGACGGGGCGCGGCTTCGTCCTGCACAGCGCCGACTATTTCGTCGAGAACTCGACGTTGCCGATCGACGAGAACATCTCGCTGACGGCGACGCTTGAAATCCTGAGAGCGATCGCCGCCGGCAAGGGGCCGCGCAGCGCGCTGCTGGCACTCGGCTACGCCGGCTGGGCGCCGGGTCAACTGGAAGGCGAAATCCACGCCAACGGCTGGCTGCACTGTCCGGCCACGCCGGAGCTGATCTTCGCGGAAGACATCGACAGCAAGTACGACCGCGCCCTCGCTCTGATCGGCATCGACCCGGGCCGGCTTGCCAGCGAAGCCGGCCACGCCTGAATGCCTCTCAGCCGGTCTCGCGCAACCGCCGCCACGCAGACATCGCGAAAACGGCGCTGAGCACGATTGCCAGCGCGAACCAGGTCAGGGCGTATTGCAGGTGGTTGTTGGGGAACGAGATGATCGTCTCGCCTCCCTGCGGCAGACCGCCGGGTAGGTCGGGGTCGAAGAAGGCGTCGATATAATAGGGAGCGACGGTCGTCGGCTGACGGCCCTGGGCACGGGCGAACAGTGCCGGGTCGCGTGAGAACCACTCGTTGCCGGCAACGTTGTCGGCGGGCATGAACCAGGCGCGCTGGCGCGGCTGGCGCAGCAGTCCCGCCTCGGTGGTCTCGCCGGCGATCATGTCTGCGGACCTGGTCGCGGCTGCCTTGGCCCGGCGCGGTATGAAACCGCGGTTGACGTAGACGATCCAGCCGGCGTCGGTGGCGAACGGCGTCATGACGAAGAAGCCGTAGCCACCGCGCGGGCCGTGCGGCTCGGTCAACGTCTCGTTGACGAAGATTTCGGCGTCGTTGAGGTAGCGCCCGGTGACGGTGACCGGTCGGTACTCGGCGGCGGCGACATCAAGGCTCCCCCACGCGTCGGGGCCGGGCGCCGGCACGGGTTTGGACGTGCGCCCCGCCTCGATGCGGGCGATCAACGCCTCTTTCCACGCCAGACGATGAAGCTGCCAGACTCCAAGCGAGACGAGGATCGCGACTCCCGCCACCGCCGCGATCGTCGGCCACAGCAGGCGGCGCATCGCCTCAGGTGTCCTCGAGGCGACCCGTTTCGGCGCGGTGACGGTACTGCTGGGCGATCAGGAGCCCTTTGAGCGGCCGCAACAGGCCGATCGACAGCACAAGCACCAGCGGGATCCACAGCAGTGCGTGCACCCACAGGGGCGGATGAAAAGTGAACTCGACGACGAGGGCCAGCCCGACCACGATGAAGCCGACGATCATCATGATGAACACAGCGGGGCCGTCGCCGGAATCGGCGAAGGAAAAATCGAGGCCGCAGGCCGGACAGTGCGGCTTGAGGGTCAGGAATCCGTCGAACAGCGGTCCTTCGCCGCAGCGCGGGCAGCGGCCGCGCATGCCGGTGGCGATCGGCGAAAGGGACGGATAGACGGCCTGGTTCTCGGCGCTCATCGAAGGATCAACCAACTGATCGGGCGGCCCACCGGCCGCCCGATCGCCACAGCTACTCGTGGATTACGGCTCCCCAGCCACCCCACACATATATGCAGGAGAAAAGGAACAGCCAGACCACGTCGACGAAGTGCCAATACCAGGCCGCCGCCTCGAAACCGAAATGCTGCTCGGGGGTAAATTCGTTGCGGTAGGCGCGTATCAGGCAGACGGTCAGGAAGATGGTACCGATGATGACGTGGAAGCCGTGGAAGCCGGTGGCCATGAAAAAGGTGGCGCCGTAGATGTTGCCGGCGAACGAAAAGGCAGCGTGCGAGTATTCGTAGGCCTGCACCGAGGTGAAGGTCGCGCCGAGCAGGACGGTCAGCACAAGGCCCCACAGCAGCCCGGTGCGGTCCTTGTGGAGCAGCGAGTGGTGCGCCCAGGTGACCGTCGTGCCCGAGGTGAGCAGAATCAACGTGTTGAGCAGGGGCAAGTGCCACGGATCGAAGACCTCGACCCCCTTCGGCGGCCAATGGCCGCCGGTGAAGGCGGCGCGGGCGATCTGGATCGGGGCGTAGGCGCCGAGGCTGGAATCGAAGAACGCCCAGAACCACGCGACGAAAAACATCACCTCGGAGGCGATGAACAGGATCATGCCGTAGCGCAGGCCGAGCTGGACGACATTCGAATGGAAGCCCTCATGCGCTTCCTTGATGACGTCCCGCCACCAGACCAGCATGGTGTAGAGCACGCCGAGGATGCCGGGCGCGACGAACCACGGGCTGGCGCCGTGCATGAACGAGATCGTGCCGACCGCCAGAACGAAGGCCGAGACGGCGCCGAGGACCGGCCATGGGCTCGGATCCACCAGGTGATAGGGATGTTGCTTCGCGTGCGCCTCAGCCATTGATCAGTGCTCCCAGATCGTCCCCTGCCGCCTCGTGAGCGACGACGGGCGTCAAAGCGGGTGTTCCCCCGATATCGTCGCCCCCTCGGCGACCGGTTTTCGTCGCAGCCGGATAGAAGCTGTACGACAGCGTGATGGTGGTGATGTTCTCAAGGTTGGGATCGTCGGCATAGGCCGGGTCGACAAAGAAGGTGACGCCGAGCTCCGACTTCTCGCCCGGCTTCAGAGCCTGCTCGGTGAAGCAGAAGCAGGCGATCTTGTTGAAGTAGGCGCCGGCTACATCGGGGGCGACATTGAACACCGCGGTGCCGGTGGTGGTCTTGTCGGTGCGGTTCTCGGCTAGGAAGGCGACCGTGCCGACCTCGCCGAGCTTCACCTTCACCTGGCGCTGCAGCGGCCGGAAGCTCCAGCCGAGATTGTTGCGGATGTTGCTGTCGAAGCGGACGGTCACGACGCGGTCGAGAATCTTCTTCGGCGCCGCCACAGCCACGCGTGTGGT
>CAZSWL010000043.1:0-6018 GCA_964610725.1 uncultured Bauldia sp. | reverse complement strand
CTTCGCGCGGCCGACACACGCCTACATGGGCCTGTCGCCAGGGCTTGATTTCGAGACCAGGCTGTTCGCCAAGCCGAATGCGGCACGGCTGCTCGAGCGCGAGCTCGCCAGGAGCGGCTACGAGCCGCGTACCATCGCGATCGGCACCAATACCGATCCCTATCAGCCGATCGAGCGGCGCTACCGGATCATGCGCGAGATCCTCGAGGTGCTCGACCGCGCCAATCACCCGGTAGGCATCGTCACCAAATCGGCGCTGGTGGTGCGCGACATGGACATCCTCGCACGCATGGCCGAGCGGCGACTGGTCAAGGTGGCGCTGTCGGTCACCACCCTCGACCGCAAGCTGGCGCGGGCGATGGAGCCGCGCGCGGCGACGCCGCAGAAGCGGCTCGATGCGCTGCGACTGCTGTCGGCCGCCGGCGTGCCGACGACGGTGATGGTGGCGCCGGTCATCCCGGCGCTGAATGAGCCCGAGATCGAACGCATCCTGGACGCCGCCGCTGCCGCCGGCGCCCGTGAGGCGGGCTACGTTCTCCTGCGCCTGCCGCTCGAGGTGCGCGACATCTTCAAGGAGTTCCTCGAGCGCGAGTATCCGGACCGCGCCAGGCACGTCATCGCTCTCATTCGTTCCATGCGCGGCGGCAAGGAGTACGACGCCGAATGGGGCAAGCGCATGATCGGCGACGGTCCCCACGCCTGGCACATCGGCCGCCGTTTCGAACTGGCAACCAGGCGGCTCGGCCTCAACCGGGAAAAGCTGCGGCTGAGGACCGATCTGTTCGTTCCGCCCGGCACTGGCGACCAGCTCGATCTGTTCGCCGAACAAAGGGCGGCCTGACGGCGGCCTGCGCACGAGATCGGCCGGCCCCTTGATCCTGCAGAGGCCGACCACGTCCGATGGCGGGACGGTCCGCTCGCCGACAATCGTGACTTGAGCGAATCGCGACGGGCGACGAAGATGGCCGCCGTGCCCGAGCGACAGCAGAAGACCCGGCCGATTTCCCATGGTCCCAACGACCGCTTCGAACGGCGGGCGCGGCGGCGCGGTGCGCGGGTGATCGCCGGCGTCGATGAATCGGGACGCGGTCCGCTCGCCGGTCCGGTGGTGGTGGCGGCGGTGGTGTTCGACCGGGGCCCGTACCCCGACGGCATCGACGATTGCAAGCGTCTGACGGCGACGCGACGCGAGCGGCTCTACGGCCTCATCGTCGACAAGGCGGCGGTGACGGTGACGGTGGCAAGCCGCGCCCGCGTCGACCGGATGAACATCCTGCAGGCCTCCCTGTGGGCAATGAGCCGCGCCGTCGCCGGCCTGTCGCCGCGCCCCGACTACGTGCTGGTCGACGGCAACGTGCTGCCCTGCGGTCTCATCTGTCCGGGCGAGGCGATCGTCGACGGCGACGCCCTGTCGGTGTCGATCGCCGCAGCCTCGATCGTCGCCAAGGTCACCCGCGACCGGCTGATGACGAAGATCGGCCGCGCCTTCCCCGATTACGGCTTCGAGCATCACATGGGTTATTCGACCGCCGCCCACTTCGCCGCGCTACGCCGGCATGGGCCCTGCCCGCATCATCGCCAGAGCTTCGCCCCGGTGCGGGAGCAGCAACTGGTGATGCCGCTCGACTGACGCCGCGGCCGTGTTCGGGCCCGCCTCAGTGCAGCTTCGCCTTGACGTCGTCGATAGCCTGCGCGATCAGCCGGTCGCCCGCGTCGCCCTTGACGCGGGCGGCGAGGATGCGCTCGGCGGCGGCCACGGCCACATCGACTGACAGCGCCCTCACCTCCTGCACGGCCTGGGCCTCGGCCTGGGCGATCTTGTCTTCGGCGAGGCGCGTGCGGCTGGCGACGTATTCTTCCATGCGTCGCTTCGCCTCGACGCTGATTGCCTCGGCCTCGCGCCGCGCCTGATCGACGATCTCCTCCGCCTCGCTCTCGGCCTGGCGTGCCTTGCGCTGATACTCGGCGAGCAGGGCCTGGGCCTCCTCGCGCAGCTTGCGCGCCTCGTCGATCTCGGCACGGATGCTTTCGGCGCGCCGGTCGAGGAAGCCGGTCACCGTCGCCGGAACCTTCAGGTAGATCAGGATGCCGATGAATACGACCAAGGACACCAGCGCCCAAAATCGCCCTTCTGCCATGGCTCGCCCTCCTACTCGGTCGCTTGCCGGCGCTGAGAAGGCGTCGGGGCCTTCTCGCGCCCATCCGTCGCCGGCTGCTGCGCCCCAGGCAGCATCGCTGCAGCGACCGCTGTGCCGACATCCCCTTGGGCGATGTCGGCGTCGATGAGCGTCTTGACCAGCGCAGCGGTCGCCTCGCCGGCGATGGCGCCGACCTCGGCAAGGGCGCTGCTCTTGATTTCGGCGATGCGGGCCTCGGCGCCGGCGAGCTTCTTGGCCAGCTCCGCCTCCACCGCGTGCCGCTGGGCCTCGGCGGCCGACCGTGCCTCGTCGCGCGCCGCCTCGGCAATGGTGAAAGCCTTGGCGCGGGCCGTCGCCAGGGCCTGCTCATAGCCGGCCATCGCGTCCTCGGATTCGCTCTTCAGGCGGTCGGCGTTGTCGAGGTCGCTGGCGATACGATCACGCCGGTCCTCGATGATGCCGGCGATGCGCGGCACCACCATCTTGGTCATCAGGTAGTAGAGCACGCCGAAGGTGATCGCCAGCCAGAGGAGCTGGGAGGCGAACGTGGTCGCGTCGAACGGCGGAAACACGTTGTGTTCCGCCGGCGTCTCCGCCAGCGTGCCGGCGCTGCCGGGCGTGGCCGTCTGAACCTGGGCGAGCGCTTGCATCGCGTCCTAGGCGCCAGCGAGGCGCGTCACTCTCAGGTGAACAGCAGGATGAGCGCGATCAACAGCGAAAAGATGCCCATCGCCTCGGTGATGGCGAAGCCGAAGATCAGCCGGCCGAACTGGCCGTCGGCGGCGGCCGGGTTGCGGATCGCGCCTGCGAGGAAGTTGCCGAAGATGTGGCCGAGGCCGATGCCGGCCGTGCCCATGCCGATGCAGGCGATGCCGGCGCCTATGGCTTTTGCTGCGTCCAGTTCCATCGTCGAGTTCTCCTGTCAGTGACTGGGGTGAAGGGCGTCGTTGAGGTAGAGGCAGGTGAGAATGGCGAAGACATAAGCTTGCAGGGCGGCGACGAGAAATTCCAACGCGGTCAGCGCGATCGTCGCCAGCAGCGGAAAGATCGCTCCGAACATGCCGAGAGCGCCGAAGGAGGCGAGCGCGATGACGAAACCGGCGAATACCTCGATGGTGATGTGGCCGGCAAGCATGTTGGCGAACAAGCGGATCGACAAGCTGATCGGCCGCGACAGGAACGACAGGATTTCGATCACGACGACAAACGGCAACAGCGCGCCCGGCACGTCGCTGGGGACGAACAGCCGGAAGAAATGCAGCTTGTGGCGGTACAGGCCGTAAATGACCACGGTCAGGATGACCACCAGCGCCATCGCGCCGGTGACGATGATGTGCGCTGAATAGGTGAAGAAATAAGGAAACAGGCCCCAGCTGTTGCCAAACAAAAAGAACATGAAGATCGAGAAGACAAAGGGGAAAAAGCGCATGCCTTCGCTGCCGGCGTTTTCCCGCAGGGTCTGGGCCATGAATTCGTAAATGACCTCGGCGGAGGATTGCCAACGCGACGGGACGAGGGCGCGCTTGCGGGTCGCCAACAGCAGAAACGCCGCGATGGTGACCACCGACAGCACCATGAACAGGGCCGAATTGGTGAACGAGAGATCGACCCCGCCGACCTGGATCGGTATGAGCTTGATGATGCGGAACTGATGGATCGGATCAGTCGCCAAGTCGCCGTCCTCGTCGCCCGCCTAGCGGCGGTCCTCCGGTCCCGGCGGCCCGGGTCTGATCTGTCCGGCGGACCGCAGCACACTCAACACCCCCGCTGCAAAGCCGAGCAGCAGAAACACGATCAATCCCCACGGCGAGGTGCCAAGCCAGCGGTCCACCCCCCAGCCGAGCGCGGCACCGAGCACGACACCGGCGATGAAATCGGCGGCAAGCCGCAACGCCAATGCCATATTCTGCCGCGTCGGCGACGACGGTCCCGACATTTGCCGGCGTCGTGCCGCCCGCTCGGCGTCGAGCCGACGATCGAGGGCATGCAGTCTCGCGGCGAGCGCGGCGTCCTCGGATCCCGACGGGTCCGGCTTGCCGTCCCTGTCGCCCATCGCGCGCTCCAAGAAAACCGCGGATTGCAGCCTCGCCCCCTGCCCGGCCGCGCGCACCTTAGTGGCCGCCCCGAGGGGTGTCAAGAATCCGCAACGTTGTCATAACTGTTTGATATGATATATTTTATTGTCGCCAACCGAATCGGTCGGAGGACGTCGCCGCGCGGTACGCTTTTGTGCCAGACACCGTTGTGCGACAATTGGCGAATGAGCGCTCGTGCCAACAGCAACCGTCGCCGCGGGCCGATGATGTTGTCGGAGCTGGTCGGGCGCGCCCTCGACCCGGTGGTTGCCCGCCGCGGTCTTGCGACCGCCGATCTGATCGCAGCGTGGCCGGAGATCGTCGGCGCCCGCCACGCCCAACACACCCGTCCGGTGAAGATCGTGTGGCCACGTGGCGATGCGCAGGCCGACAGCGGCGGCGTCCTCCACCTCAGGGTCGACGGGCCCGGTGCGATCGTCATCCAGCACGAGCTCGATCAGGTCATCGAGCGCACCAATGCGTTTCTCGGCTACGCGGCCGTCGCCAGGGTCAGGCTGGTCCAGGGCCCTGTCGCGCGGCGGCAACCGCGCCAGGAGCCGGGCGAGCGCCCGCTCGATGGCGCGGCGGCAACGCGGCTCGCGGCAACCCTCGCCGACGTCGACGACGACGGCCTTAGGGCGGCCCTCGACCGACTCGGCCGCGGTGTTCTGGCGCGGCGCTGACGGGACTGGCAAAAGCGTGCATCCGCTATAATTTCCTGTGCACGGCTGCGGACTTGCGGCAGACTGCCAGCCCATTTTCGATCACCCGAATCAAGGAAGCGAACGTGGCGCTCAATCCCCGACAGTGGCTCGCAATCATCGTCGCCGCCATCATCGTGGTGGCGGTCGGCGTCGGCGTCTCCTACTACGTCACCCGGCCGGGCTCGGTCGTCATCGCCTCGTCCGGCAACGGCGGCGATGCGCCGGCCCCGAAAACCGTAACCAGCGAGCTGATGGTCGCCGGGCCCCTTGGCGAGGAGGCGCTCGGCGACCCCAAGGCACCGAACGTGGTCATCGAATACGCTTCGATGACCTGCCCGCACTGCGCGCGTTTCCACAACGAGGTCTATCCGGAGTTCAAGAAGAAATACATCGACACCGGCAAGGTCTATTTCATCTTTCGCGAATACCCGCTCGACGCGCTGGCGACGTCGGCGAGCATGCTGGCGCGCTGTGCCCCCGGTGACCGGTTCTTCCCGATCGTCGACCTCCTGTTCGAGCAGCAGACCGCGTGGGCCTACGTCCAGGATCCCAAGACGGCGCTGCTCGACCTGCTCAAGCAGGCCGGATTCACCCAGGAGTCTTTCAACGCGTGCTTGACGAATCAGAAGATTCTCGACGGAGTGAACTGGGTGCAGAAACGCGCTTCCGACAAGTTCGGGGTCGATTCGACGCCGACCTTCTTCTTCAACGGCGTCAAGAAGCCGGGGGAACAGACGCTGGCCGACATCGACGCCATCCTGGGTGGCTAGTCGACGGCGGGCGACGACGGGCAAACGGGGGTAAGCGCTTGAAATTCACGCGTCTGCGCGTGCTCGGCTTCAAGTCCTTCGTCGAACCGACGGAGTTCGTGATCGAGGCGGGGCTGACCGGCGTTGTCGGCCCCAACGGCTGCGGCAAGTCCAATCTGGTCGAGGCGTTGCGCTGGGTGATGGGCGAAAGCTCATACAAGAACATGCGCGCCGCCGGCATGGACGACGTCATCTTCCAGGGCAGCACCGGTCGGCCGGCGCGCAACACGGCGGAAGTGTCGTTGAGCGTCGAGAACAGCGAGCACCGTGGCCCGGCCGCCTTCAACGATGC
>CAZSWL010000042.1:0-7755 GCA_964610725.1 uncultured Bauldia sp. | reverse complement strand
GCCGCCGCCGGCGACGCCGTGCTCATCGACACCCGCGGCTCCTATGTCAGCACGACGCGGCCGAAAGTTGGCGTCGTCGGCCTCGACGACGTCGTCGTTGTCGCCAGCGACGACGCGGTCCTTGTCACCGACCGGCAGCATTCGGATGCGGTCAAGGCCTTGGTTACGGAGATCGAGGCCGCTCCCGAGGCGGTGATCGGCGACTTTGTGCGGCACTACCGGCCGTGGGGCCATTACCAGTCTCTCGCCCTCGGCGAACGTCACCAGGTCAAACGCCTCGTGGTCGTTCCCGGCGGGCGCCTGTCGCTGCAAAGGCATGCCCGCCGGGCCGAGCACTGGACGGTGGTCGAAGGCGTCGCCGAGGTGACGGTTGGCATGACAATGGCGTCGTTGGCGGTGAAGACGCTCGCTGTCGGCGAATCGATCCACGTGCCGCGCGGCGCCGTTCACCGCATCGCCAACCGCGGCACCGTTCCCCTCGCCCTCATCGAGGTGCAGACCGGCGACTATCTCGGCGAAGACGACATCGAGCGTTTCGAGGACGATTACGGCCGCACCCCGGCCTAGCCGCCGCTATCGACCTTGATCAGCACCCGCCCGTCCTCGACCTTGACCGGATAGGTTTGCAGATCGATGCAGGCCGGCGTCTCGACCGCCTCGCCGGTGCGGTAGTTGAAGCGGCCGTTGTGCATCGGGCATTCGATGATGTCGCCCATGACAAACCCGTCGGCGAGATGGGCGGCCTCGTGGGTGCACAGTCCGTCGGTGGCGAAGTAGCGATCGTCCGCCGATCGGTAGACGGCGAAGGTCCGCGGCCCGAGGTCGAACCGGATCACATCCTCCTGCGCCACCGCATCGGCGGCGCAGGCGTCTATCCACTGGCCCGAGCTCACGCGACCGTCACAACGCGGGAATGGCGCCGGCGGGGGGCGGCGTGATTTTGGCGGCGCCCTTCGGCAGCTCGCGGGCCACGTAGTAACGCGGATCGCGCACCTGGCGGGCGAGCGCCGGGATGATCTCGCGATAGGCGGCAATGATGCTCGGGTAAGGCGGCGGGGTGTCGGCCTTCACCGCCTCGTGCAACGCCGGCAGCGAGAAATAGGGAACCGTTGGAAACATGTGGTGTTCGATGTGGTAGTTCATGTTCCAGTAGAGGAAGCGGAAGATCGGGTTCATGTAGACGGTACGGGTGTTCAGCCGGTGGTCGAGCACGTCTTCGGCGAGCCCGGCATGCTGGGTGAGGCCCACCAGCATGACGAACCAGGCGCCGTAGAAGCTGGGCAGCCCGACGTACATCAGCGGCAGGATGCTGCGCGTCGCCGCCGCCGTGACGATCACCACCGCGTAGATGGCGAGCCAGATACGCGCCACGCGGTAGACCTTGTCGTGCTCCGCTTCGGGAATGAAGCTCTTTTCCGCCTCGGTTAGCCGGCCGGTGGCGTGCAGCAACACGTGCTTGAAGGCGATGGCCCCGGACTTCAGCGCGAAGATGTTGAGGATAATCCCGACGATGTCGGGCGGCCGCGGCACGGCGATCTCAGGATCACGGCCGACGATGATGGTGTCGGTGTGATGGCGGGCATGGCTCCACCGCCACACCGTCGGTTCGCGCAGCACCATGAAACAGGCGATCTGGTAAACAACCACGTTCATCCAGCGCGTCTTGAAGGCGGTGCCGTGACCGCATTCATGCCAGCGCGAGTCGGTCGAGCCGCCGTAAAGCAGGCCGTAGACGGCGAAGCAAGGAACCGTCGACCACGTACCCCATGTCAGGTAGCCGGCGACGCCGGAGACCACGAATGCCGCGACCCAGATGATGGTGTCGCGGATCGCGGGCCAGTCCCGGCGCGCCATCAGCGCTTTCAGTTGCGCCCGCGGAATCGCCGGGTGATACCATTCGGCGCTGACCAGTCCGGCCGCGCGCGCGTGCTTGTCGTTGGCTTCATTGAGCGCGTAGTCACGCGCCACTGCTGCCTCTGCCATCGAGGTCTCCTTGGCGAGTAGGGCCCGTGCGATTGCCGCGATTGTAACGCGACAGAGCGCGCACCAAAACCGTCGTGGCGGCGAAGGGTGCCGCCCGGCAATCCCCGGCCGCTCCGGGCGCCTTGACGGCCTCTTGAGAATTTGTCCAAATGATCAAAGACCACGCGCGCTCCGAAAGGTGACGAAATGGCAGTCGACAGGGTGCCTGACATCGCCGCCGGGCGGCTGTCGTCCGAAGACTACGCCGCCAACTTCGGTGATCTGCATCCACGGTTGCAGGATCACCCGGCGCTGGTCGAGGCCGATCGCTGTTACTTCTGCTTCGATGCGCCCTGCGTGGCGGCGTGCCCGACCGGCATCGACATTCCGCTGTTCATTCGCGAGATCCTGACCGGCAATGCGAAGGGTGCCGCCGCGACGATCCTTTCGGCCAATATTCTCGGCGGCATGTGCGCCCGCGTCTGCCCGACCGAGACGCTGTGCGAGGCGGCCTGCGTGCGCGAAGCCGCCGAGGGCAAGCCGGTCAGGATCGGCGAACTTCAGCGTTACGCCACCGATGCCCTGATGAGCGCCGGCACCCATCCGTTCGCGCGCCGTGCGCCGACCGGCCGGCGCGTTGCGGTGGTTGGCGGCGGCCCGGCCGGCCTCGCCTGCGCCCATCGCCTGGCCATGCACGGCCACGACGTCGTCATCTTCGACGCCCGGCCGAAGATCGGTGGCCTCAACGAGTACGGCATCGCCGCCTACAAGACCGTCGACGATTTCGCCCAGGCCGAGGTCGACTTCGTGCTGGCGATCGGCGGCATATCGGTGGAGCCGGGCAAGGCGCTCGGCCGCGATTTCACCCTTGCCGAGCTTCGTCAGGATTTCGACGCGGTCTTTCTCGCCCTCGGCCTGGCGGCGGTCAACGCGCTCGGCATCGGTGACGACATGCCCGGCGTGACCGACGCGGTCGGCTACATTGCCGAGCTTCGCCAGGCCAAGGACCTTTCCACCCTGCCGGTCGGCCGGCGGGTGGTGGTGGTCGGCGGCGGCATGACCGCCATCGACATCGCCTCCCAGTCGAAGCGGCTCGGCGCCGAGGACGTCACCATCGTCTACCGCCGCGGTGCCGATCGCATGGGTGCCAGCGAATACGAGCGCGATCTCGCCCAGACCGACGGCGTCAAGATCAAGCTGAACGCCAAGCCGAAGCGGCTGATTGCGTCCGCCGGCAAACTGACCGCCGTCGAGTTCGAATACACCCGCGAAGAGGCGGGCAAGCTCGCCGGCACCGGCGAGACGTTCACGCTCGATGCCGACATGGTCTTCAAGGCGATCGGCCAGACCTTCCTCGCCGACAGCCTCGATGGCGCGGTGGCGGGCATCGAGCTTTCCGGCGGCCGCATCAAGGTCGATGAGGAGCGCCGCACCACCATGGCCGGGGTGTGGGCGGGCGGTGATTGCATCGCCGGCGGCACGGACCTCACCGTGGTCGCGGTCGAGGACGGCAAGGTTGCCGCCGAGTCGATCAACCGTGCGCTGATGGGCGCCTGAGGGATCCCGGCGGGCGCGGCAGGGAGAACGGAAATGGCCGATCTTAGCAGCGAATTCATAGGCATCCGCACGCCGAACCCGTTCTGGCTGGCCTCGGCACCGCCGACCGACAAGGAATACAACGTCGTGCGCGCCTTCAAGGCGGGCTGGGGCGGCGTGGTGTGGAAGACGCTCGGCGAGGACCCGCCCGTCGTCAACGTCGCCGGCCCGCGCTACGGTGCCGTTCACGCCGGCGACCGCCGCCTGATTGGACTCAACAACATCGAGCTGATCACCGATCGCGAGCTGCAGGTCAACCTCGAGGAGATCAAGCGGGTCAAGCGTGACTGGCCCGACCGCGGCCTGCTGGTGTCGCTGATGGTCCCTTGCGAGGAGAAGAACTGGACCGCCATCCTCAAGGCGGTCGAGGAGACCGAGGCCGACGGCGTCGAGCTCAACTTCGGCTGCCCGCACGGGATGAGCGAGCGCGGCATGGGCTCGGCTGTCGGCCAGGTGCCCGAATACATCGAGATGGTGGTGCGCTGGTGCAAGGCCGCTACCCGCATGCCGGTTGTCGTCAAGCTCACCCCCAACATCACCGACATCCGCTATCCGGCACGCGCCGCCAAGAAAGGCGGCGCCGACGCGGTATCGCTGATCAACACCATCAACTCGATCACCAACGTCGATCTCGACACCTTCTCGCCGGTCCCCACGATCGACGGCAAGGGCTCGCACGGCGGCTATTGCGGCCCGGCGGTGAAGCCGATCGCCCTGTCGATGGTGTCGGAAATCGCTCGCGACGAGGAAACCGCCGGGATTCCGATCTCCGGCATCGGCGGAGTGACCACCTGGCGCGACGCCGCCGAGTTCCTGGCCCTCGGCGCGTCCAACGTGCAGGTCTGCACCGCGGTCATGACCTACGGTTTCAAGATCGTCGCCGAGATGGTCTCCGGGCTCGCGCGCTATCTCGACGAGCGCCAGATGAAGGTCACCGACTTCGTTGGCCGCGCCGTCCCCAACGTCGTCGACTGGCAATTCCTCAATCTCAACTACGTCACCAAGGCGCGCATCAATCAGGACCTTTGCATCCAGTGCGGCCGCTGCCACATCGTGTGCGAGGACGCCTCGCACCAGGCGATCACCGCCACCAAGAACGGCCAGCGTTACTTCGTGGTGGTCGACGCCGAGTGCGTCGGCTGCAACCTGTGCGTCAACGTCTGTCCGGTCGAGAATTGCATCACCATGGAGCGGCTCACTTCCGGGGTCGATCCGCACACCGGCGCGCCGGCGACCGGCTACCTCAACTGGACCCGTCATCCCAACAACCCCGTGCGGGCGAGCGAGCCGGCCGAGTAGGCGCTCCCGCGTTTCGCGCCAAGCGATTCGACCGGCTGGCGAATCCGGCCGTTCTTCAATCGGCGCCTGAGGCGGACGTTCAACCTCATTCGGAACTTGCGCAGCGCTGGTGTACAGTGGCGGCGAGGGCGGTGCGCCGGCATCGCGGCCGACGAGGGAGGCAATCATGAAGGCTTACAACGTGGTCCGGTTTCGCGTGAAACCAGGCCGCGAGGAGGAGTTCCTCGACAAGAACCGGAAGATGAACCAGCTCACGATGAAGGGCTTCCTCGGCGGCGCCGTCGTCAAGACCGGCGACCGCACGTACTGCTTCATCGGCGAATGGGACACGTTTGCCTCGATCGTCGCCGCCCGCCCGCAAATGATCGGCATCCTCGATACCTTCCGCGACACCCTTGAGGATCTCGGCGGCGGCCTCGGCGTCACCGACCCGGTGTCGGGCGAGGCGGTCATCGAGGTGACGCCGCCGATGTAGCCGTGTGGCCGACGGCGTCCGCGGCTGCCAGCAGGTGCTGGACCAGGACGACCGTCTTGGCGTCGACGATGCCGCCTGCGGCGATGGCGGCGGCGGCCTCGGCGAGGCCCATCTCGATCACCTCGATGTCCTCGCCCTCGTGGCTGGCGCCGCCGCCCGGGCCGATGCGGTCGGCCGGCGTATAGCGCGCGGTGAACAGGACGATCCGCTCGGTGAGCGTGCCCGGGCTGGTGAACAGATCGAACACCGGGGTGGGATCGTGCAGTCGGTAGCCGAGTTCCTCCTCGGTCTCGCGGCGCATCGCCGCCTCGGCCGTTTCACCGTCGTCGATGAGACCGGCGCAGGCCTCGATCAGCATGCCGTCGTGGCCGGCAAGAAAGGCGGCAAGGCGGAACTGGCGGGCGAACAGCACCGTGCCGCGCTCGCGATCGAACGGCAGGACGGCGACGGCGTTGCCGTGGTCCTGGATCTCGCGGGTGAGGGTGCGCGCGCTGCCGTCGCGTCCGGCGATCTCGAAGATCACCCGTTTGAACGTCGCCCAGCCGCGGTAGAGGATCTCGACCGAACGGACGCTGACCGGCGTGCCGCTCATCGCGTTGGCGCCGTTGCCGGCGCCGGCGTGCGCGAGGCAGGGGCGGCCGTGCGGTCCGCCGCCGCCTCGCCGCAGCCGGCGAGGGTCTCCTCGATCAGATGGTCGACCACGTCCTTCAACGCCTCCTGCGAAGACGCGCCCCCGGTCGCCGCTCCCTCGTAGATCGCAAGCTGGCGGTCGGCCGAGGTGCCGCCGGCGACGATCGCACGGGCGTGGGCGATCTCCTTCTCGCAGCCGAAGAACCGGGCGTCTTCGGCGGTCATCGCGATCCACTCCTCGACGAGGCCGGCGAACGGCATGGTCTCGTCCTTGCCGAAATCGATGAGCGCATGGGTTGGACCGAAGCGCTGGGCGAGCCAGCGGTTCTCGTTGAGCAGGAAGGCGGAGTATTGGCGCCAGCGCTGGTTGTTGCGCCTGAGGCGATAAAGCATGCGCAGCGAGCAGCGGTAGAGGGCGGCGATCGCCATGGCGTCGTCGAGGCGGGTGCACATGTCGCTGATGCGCATTTCCAGCGTGGGGAAGCGCGCCGACGGGCGCACGTCCCACCAGATCTTGGTGCCGTCCTCGATCTCGCCGGCCTTGACCAGGGTATCGACCGTGCGGTGGTATTCGTCGGGGCTGATAAAACTCGGCGGCAGACCGGTGCGCGGCAGCTCGTTGAACACCGACAGCCGGTAGGAATGCAGCCCCGTCGGCTCACCCCGCCAGAACGGCGACGACGTCGACAGCGCCAGCAAATGGGGCAGGAAATAGGGAATCTGGTTGAACAGATCGAAGCGCAGCACCTCGTCCTCGATGCCGACGTGGACGTGCATGCCGCAGATGAGCAGCCGCCGGGCGACCACCTGCATGTCGCGGGCGAGCACGTTGTAGCGTTCCTTGTCGGTGTTGCGCTGCCGGCTCCAGTCGGCGAACGGGTGGGTCGAGGCGGCGATCGGGGCGAGGCCGTATTCGGCGGCGGCGGCGGCGATGGTGCGCCTCAGCCGCGCGATCTCGGCGCGCGCCTCCGCGACGGTCTTGCAGACCGAGGTTTCCACCTCGATCTGACAGCGCAGAAACTCGGCGCTGACCTGGCCGCCGAGGGACTTCTGGCAATCGGCAAGCAGGCCCGCCGGCGGATCGGGAACGAGGTCGCGCGACTGCTTGTCGACGAGGAGGTATTCCTCCTCGACACCGATGGAGAAGGACGGCTCCCGGGTGGTGGTCATGGCGGCAGCGTGTCAGAAAACCGGGCGTGGGGCGAGGGGGAATCGGGCACAAACCATCTCGTTCCCGCGGGCGGTTCCGCTCCGGGGTATGGGTCCGTTGCCTCTCCTCTGTTCGGCCCTCCGGGATTCTTTTCGATCCCTGTCGGACCATATTGGCACATCGGATGTATCCGATGTGCTTTGGCGGTCCTCCACGCCTCTTGCGTGAAGGGGGTGGCGGGCGCTTCGAGAAACGCCAGTCCGGGTAGTCCGAGTATGGGCGCTTCCGAAGCGCCCGCCGCGGTGATTTTGGCACCCGTCCTTCCACGGGGCTCGTGGGCAGGCGGCGGCCTGTTGCGGCACCATCGGCCGTCCTGCTTCCGCCCGCCGAGCGCGGCCGAGACCGATTGCCCGGCGGCACGGGCCCACGCACCCTTTGCCTGGCGTATTCTCTTACGCTCGGCGACCGGCTTTCACCGGCATTCGGGTCACGGAGCCTCAAGGCGGCCGCGTGCGAGGCGCCCGCCATGACACCGCTCCCCGCCCCACGCTGAAGACGCCTCCAGAGCGCGCCCCTTTGCGGGCGAGGATGCGGTCAGTGTGAGGGCGGTTCAGCGAGCGGGGATTACTTTTTCGGGGGCGTT
>CAZSWL010000041.1:0-3073 GCA_964610725.1 uncultured Bauldia sp. | reverse complement strand
CGAGCACCGTGCCCCGGCCGCCTTCAACGATGCCAGCGTCATCGAGATTACCCGGCGCATCGAGCGCGAGGCTGGCTCGGTCTACAGGATCAACGGACGCGACGTGCGGGCGCGCGACGTGCAGCTCCTGTTCGCCGACGCGTCGACGGGCGCCCACTCGCCGGCGATCGTCGGTCAGGGGCGGGTCGGCGAGCTGATCGCGGCCAAGCCGATCGACCGGCGGGCGCTGTTGGAGGAAGCCGCGGGCATTGCCGGGCTGCACAACCGCCGTCACGAGGCCGAGCTCAGGCTGCGGGCCGCCGAGCAGAACCTCGCCCGCGTCGACGACGTGATCGCCGAGATCGAGCAGCAGTTCGATGCGCTCAAGCGGCAGGCGCGCCAGGCGACCCGCTATCGCAATTTGTCAGGGCATATCCGCAAGGCGGAGGCGACGGTGCTGCACCTGCGCTGGCTTGCCGCCGGCGAGGCCCTGGCCGAAACGGAAGTGGCGCTGGCGGAAGCGGGGCGGCTTGCCGGCGAGCGCGGCGGCGCACAGGCGAGCGCGGCGCGCACGCAGGCGGAAGCGGCCGCAAGGCTGCCCGATCTGCGCAATGCGGCGGCGAGCGCGGCGGCTGCCGTTCAGCGCATCAGGCTTGCCAGCGAAACCCTCGACAGCGAGCACGCCCGCGTCAGCGCCCGCCTCGACGAGCTCGACCGTCGACTCGCCCAGCTTGCCGACGACATCGGTCGCGAGGAGCGCATGATCGTCGACAACCGCGCCATCCTCGCCCGTCTCGACGATGAGGAGAAAGGGCTTGAGGCGGCCAACTCCGCCATGGCGGAACGTCAGGCGAGCGCAGCTACGCGACGGCGCGCCGCCGACGGCGCGCTCGCCACAAGCGAGGGCGCGCTTGCCGCGCTGACCGGCGAGCACGCCGAGAACGTCGCCCGCCGCAGCGAGATCGAACGGATGATCAATGAGGCGGCGACACGTGGCGAGCGCCTCGACGGTGAAATCGAGACGCTCGCGGGCGAGATGGCGGCGCTTGCCGACCACCGCGCGACGGCGACGACGGCCGAGCGCCGCAGCGAGATGGAACACGCCGAGCATGCGTTCGCGGCGCGCGAGCAGGAGACAGCGTCGGCCGAACAGGCCCTCGCCGCCGCGCGGGAGGCGGCCGCGGCCGCCCGCGACGGACTGGCAGCCGCCGAACGCGCGCTCGGCCGGATGGAGACGGAATCGGCGACCATCGCCGCACTCGTCGCGGCGAGCGGTGGCGCGGCGCCACTGATCGACGCGGTGACGGTGGCGCCCGGCCTCGAGGCGGCGCTGGCGGCGGCCTTCGGCGACGACCTCGACGCCCCCGCCGACGAGGACGCTCCCGCCCACTGGCACATGATCGAGGCGGGCGCACCCGACCCGGCGCTGCCGCCCGGTGTGGAGCCGCTGTCGCGCTATGTCGCGGCGCCGGCGGTGCTCAAGCGCCGCCTCGATCAGACCGGGGTGGTCGAACCAAGCGACGGCCGCCGCCTGCAGGGCGAGCTTCGTCCGGGCCAGCGTCTGGTCAGCCGCCAAGGCGATCTGTGGCGGTGGGACGGCTACGTGTCGACCGCCGAGGCGCCCCGCTCGGCGGCGCAACGCCTGGCCGGCCGCAACCGTCTCGCCGAGCTCGCCGGCAAGATCGAGCCGGCGCGGGCGGCGGTGGCGGAGAGGCAAAGCCGGCTCGAGGAAACCGAAGAGGCCGTCTCGCTGGCAGCCGCGGCGGAGCGCGCCGCTCGCGAGGACCAGCGGCGTCAGCGCCGTGCCGTTGACGAGGCGCGTGCGGCGCTCGCCGGTGCCGAGCGCGAGGAAGGGCGGATCGCGGCCCGGCGCGGTGCCCTCGAGGAGGCGCTAGCGCGGCTGACCGGCGACCGCGACGAGAACGAAGCCGCCGTGGCCGCCGGGCGCGCGGCGCGCGCGGCCGCGCCCGACCCGGCCGTCCTCTCCGACAAGCTTGCCGAGCAGCGTCGCCGCGTCGAGGAAGACCGCGCCGTCATGGCCGAGGCGCGCGCCGCCGTCGAAGGGTTCGTTCGCGAAGCGGAAATGCGGTCGGGGCGGCTTGCCGCGATCGCCGTCGAGCGGCAGACGTGGCACGAACGCGCCACCAATGCCGAGGGCCAGATCGCCACGCTCGCCGCCCGCCACCGCGAGGCGGAGGCCGAGAAAGAGGCTCTTGCCGGCGAGCCGGAGCGGATCGAGGGCAAGCGTCAGGCGCTGGTTTCCGAAATCGCCGTCGCCGAGGCGGTGCGGGCGCAGGCGGCCGAGGCTCTTGCCGCCGGCGAGACGGCGCTGGCCGAGGCCGACAAGGTGGCCCGCGCCGCGCTGGAGGCGCTTGCCGAAGCGCGCGAGCAACGCGGGCGGGCGGAGGAACGCGTGGTCGCTGCCCGGCAACGGTTGGCGGAAGTCGCCGAGCGCATCGGCGAGGCGCTCGACTGCGCGCCGGAGGAAGTCGCCGCGGTTGCCGAGTTCAAGCCGGACCAGGGGCTGCCGGATCTTGCCGACATCGAGGCGCGGCTCGAACGCTATCGCCAGGAGCGCGAGCGGCTCGGCGCGGTCAACCTCAGGGCCGAGGCGGAAGCCGCCGAGCTCGGCGGGCGTCGCGACAAGCTCGTCGGCGAGCGCGACGACCTGATCGCCGCCATCCAGCGCCTGCGCCAGGGGATCGCCAGCCTCAATCGCGAGGGTCGCCAGCGGCTGAGCGCGGCGTTCGTCACGGTCAACGATCACTTCGGACGGCTGTTCACCCACCTGTTCGGAGGCGGTGGCGCCGAATTGCAGCTGACCGACTCCGACGACCCGCTGGAAGCCGGCCTCGAGATCATGGCACGGCCGCCCGGCAAGAAGCCGCAGACGATGACGCTGCTCTCGGGCGGCGAGCAGGCGCTGACCGCGATGGCGCTGATCTTCGCCGTGTTCCTCACCAATCCGGCGCCGATCTGCGTGCTCGACGAGGTCGACGCGCCGCTCGACGACGCCAATGTCGCGCGCTTCTGCAACCTGTTGGAAGAGATGGTGCGCTCGACCGATACGCGCTTCATCACCGTCACGCACAAT
>CAZSWL010000040.1:0-4977 GCA_964610725.1 uncultured Bauldia sp. | reverse complement strand
TTCGTCGTCCTCCGGCTTCGGCGGCGGCGGTGGCTCGGGAGGCGGCGGTGGTGGCGGCGGTGGCGGCGGCTGGTGAGGCTAGCGCCCGGCTCCGTCGAAGGCGGCGGCGATCGCCTGGTTGAGGGTATCGCCGAGAAGCGGCTTCTCGACGACGGAAACGTGGGCGGCGGCGGCACGACGCATCACCGCCTCACCGGGCGCGGTGGCAATCAGCACCGCGGGGGTCGTGGTCCCGCGCGCGCGCAGTGCCGCCAGCATGTCGAGCCCGTTCATGTCGGGCAGCTTGTAGTCCACGATCAGGCAGCCGCGCTCGGGAAACGTCGCCCGCGCCAGCACGCCGGCGGCGTCGCGGTAGGCCGACACCGAATAGCCTTCGAGCTCGAGGGCGAACTTCAGCGAATGCAGCACCGCCGCGTCATCGTCGACGACAACCACCTCCTGGCGCTGTTCAAGCGCAGTGCTATGCCCTGCCATGGCGGCAAGAACAGCACGCATGCCACTGCAGAGCTTTGATTTGCCTCAACGGCGGCGCGTCACGCGCCTCAATCGGCGGTTGCACCGCCCTCGTCAAGGGCACCGCCGATCAAAGCCATGCGGACGAGGTCGGAGAGACTGTTGGCCTGCATCTTGGTCATCAGGTTGGCGCGATAGACCTCGACCGTGCGCGGGCTGATGCCGAGATCGTAGGCGATCGCCTTGTTGGCCTTGCCGGCGACCAGCCCGTCAAGAACCTCGCGCTCGCGCCCGGACAGGCTCGCCAGCTTCTCAGCGACTCGGCCGCGCTGGCTTGTCTCCACGTCGCTCCTGAGCATGCGTTCACAGGCACCGCGCAGGGCGCCAAGCAGGGCGACGTCGTCGAACGGTTTCTCCAGGAAATCGGCGGCGCCGAGCTTCATGGCCTCAACGGCGAGCGCAATGTCGCCGTGGCCGGTGACGACGATCACCGGCAGTGTGGCGTTGGCCTCCCGCAGGCGTTCGAGCAGCTCGATGCCGGAGACGCCAGGCATGCGAACATCCGTGATGACGCAGCCGGAATCGATCGTCGACAGCGCGGTCAGGAAGGCCTCCGCCGATTCGTAGGCGCGCGCCCGGTAGCCAGAGCTGGCGAGCAGGAAGGTCAGCGAGTCGCGCACGGCCGCATCGTCGTCGATGACGTGGACCACGCGATCATTCTTCATCGACAGTCTCCAACTTCCCGGCGTCCGGCAAGGTCAGGCTGAAGCAGGTGCCGCCGGGTCTGGCCTCCGCCCAGATGCGGCCGCCATGGGCCTCGATTATGGTGCGTGAGATCGACAGGCCGACGCCCATGCCGTGCAGCTTACTGGTAACGAACGGCTGGAACAGGCGCTCGGCCACCTCGGGGGCGATGCCGGAGCCGGTGTCGACCACATCAATCTTGACCATGCCGTCGGCGGCTGCACCGCTCGATACGGTCAATTCGCGCCGTTCGCCGACGTCCATCGCCTCGATCGCATTGCGCATCAGATTAAGCAGGACCTGCTGGACCTGCACCCGGTCGGCGACCACCCGGTCGAGCTGCCGGTCGAGCTGATAGCGCACCGTGACGCCGCGCTCCTTGGCGCCGACCAGGGCAAGGGCGCCTGCCTCTTCGACAAGCCGGGCGATGCTTTCAACGCGCTTCTCGGACTCGCCGCGTCCGACGAAGTCGCGCAGGCGGCGAATGATGTGGCCGGCGCGCAGCGCCTGCTCGGTGGCCTTGGCAAGGGCCTCGGCGAGCGTCGCCGCCCGTTCGCCGGCCAGCCCGGCGGCGAGGCGCTCGGCCCCCTTCAGATAGTTGGCGATCGCCGACAACGGCTGGTTGAGCTCGTGCGCGAGTGCCGTGCCCATCTCGCCCATGGCGGTCAGTCGCGAAATGTGGACCAACTCCGACTGCAGCTCCTGCAGCCGCGCCTCCGTCGCCTGGCGCTCGGTGAGGTCGCGGATGAAGCCGGTGAAGAAGCGCTGGCCGGCCGAGCGCATCTCGCCGACAGCCAGCTCCATGGGAAAGGTGGTTCCGTCGCGCCGTTCGCCGACAACCACGCGGCCGATGCCGATGATGCGGCGCACGCCGGTGGCCAGGTAGCGGCGCAGGTATCCGTCGTGGTCGCCGCGGTAGGGTTGGGGCATCAGCATCTTGACGTTCTTGCCGAGCACTTCGTCGGGGCGGTAGCCGAACAGCCGTTCGGCAGCCGAACTGAACGATTGGATGGCGCCCCTCTCGTCGATGACGATCATCGCTTCCGGCACGGTGTCCAGAATCGACCGGAGATGGGCTTCTCGCGCCCTGATGTCGCGTATCGCCTCGTTCGTCTGCAGCCGCGCCTGCTGAAAGCGGCCGCCAATCCAGGCGAGCCCGCCGCCGACAGCCGCGAAGAGGAGCACGTCCGTTGCGGTACCTGCCGGCACCGGCCGGCCCGAGAGCGCGAAAAGCACGATGCCGACCACGCCGGCGATGGTGGCGACGATGCCGGGGCCGAGACCGCCGATGGCGGACGCGGACACGGCAGCGGCTGCTAAGGCCAGATAAAGGGCGGCGGAGTTGGCGCGCGCGCCGGCGAACCAGGCGATCCCCAAGCCGGCGGCCGCCAGCCCGAGCGCGAGGCCGTAGCGCGCGAGCGCCGGCATGGCCGGATTGTCGCTGGCAATCGGCGGCGGGGTGCGTCCGTGGTCAGGCGGCGGCAGGTTGGTCATGGCTCGTCACGCCCGGTCCCGGGCTGCTTCGGGGCCGGGCCATCCGGGAAATCCCGTAGGGACAATATCCGAATTTTACCAAGCCCGGTCGAGCGTTATGGACGGTTCACAGACCGTTGCAGTGGAGGCAAACATGCGCACCGATCAAGGGCTCGACGTCGTCAGGGTCACGAAACCGCAAGGGTCCGGCGCGGTCCGGGCACCGGCAGGCGAGTTGTCGGGCGAGTCATCGTTGGTGAGCGCCCTCCAGATGATGGGTGCGGCGATCTCCTATGGCAGAAACGAGGAGGTCTACGGCGAGGAAGAGCCGGCGGAATTCGTTTATCTGGTCACCCGCGGCGCCGTGCGCACCTACAAGCTGCTCAGCGACGGGCGTCGTCAGATCGCCGCCTTTCGCCTGCGCGGCGAGATTTTCGGCCTGGAATTTGGCGAGACCCACGCTTTCACCGCCGAGGCCATCGCCGATTGTGAGGTAATCGTGGTCAAGCGCGGCGCGCTGATGGCGCTGGCCGCCCGCGACGGCGCGGTGGCGCGCGACATGTGGGCGCAAACCGCTCGCGAGTTGATGCGGGCGCAGGACCTGATGCTGCTGCTCGGCCGCAAGAGCGCCCAGGAGCGGGTCGCCACGTTCCTGCTGGAAATGGCCGATCGCGCCGCCGACGGTGCGGTCATCGAGCTGCCGATGTCGCGTCAGGACATCGCCGACTATCTCGGCCTGACCATCGAGACGGTATCGCGCACTCTCAGCCACATGGAGCACACCGCCACCATCGCCCTGCCCTCGTGCCGGCGGGTCGAACTGCGCAACCGCTCGCTGCTGTCCCGCTTGAACAGCTGATCGCCCCCCGCCTCCGCGTGAGGGCGGCGCACGCGCCTGCCCCTGATCGGTCGGGCGGCGGGCGCGTCGGTTGTCGGTCGGCTATTGGTCGGCGAAGAGGGCGACCGGGGTGCCGGCGACCGGACTTCTCGCCATGATGGTGATGCCGGTGAGAGGATAGCGAGCGAGCAGTTCGGGCGAGCGTCCGCGACGCAGGCTGGTGACAAACAGGCTCTTCAGATCCTCGCCACCGAAACACGGCATGGTCGGCGCCGCCACCGGCAGCCGGTAGCTCGCCACAAGGGTCCCGTCGGCGGCGAAGCGGTTCAGCCGGGCCGCCGAAACCCCGGCGCTCCAGTAGCAGCCCGCGACGTCGGTGGCACCGCCGTCGGGGCGTCCCTCGGCGTCGTCGAGCTTGGCGATGCGGGTGCGGCCCGAGAGGGCTCCGGTGCGGGGGTCGCAGTCCCAGCGGTCGATCCACGGCCCACGCGTGTCGGACAGGAACAACGTGCGTCCGTCCGCGGTGAAGGCGATGCCGTTCGCAATGCACAGTCCGTCGACCTTGGTTTCGACCGCGCCGTCGCCACTGACCCGATAGAGACTGCCGATGGGCTGCTTAACCGGGCGGTCGACGTCGTCCATGGTACCGACCCAGTAGGCTCCGTCGGGTCCCACCTTGCCGTCGTTGAGCCGGGTTTCAGGGCGGTCGCGCTCAATGGCCGCGATCTCGGTGAATACCTCGTTCGCGGGGTCGAACAGGCCGACCACCTCGCGCAACGCCACCACCAGCCGTCCCGACCGGGCGAGGCCGAGCGAGGTGACCTCGCTCGCAAACGTCCACTGCCGCGCCGCTGTCCTCTTCAGGTCGAAGGCGTGGATCGTCTTGCCGACGATGTCGCAGTACCACAGCGTATCGCGGCGGAGATCATAGACCGGCGATTCGCCGAGCGCACAGCGCACCTGGTTCAGCGGCGTGAATTGGAGCACGTCGAATTCACCGGGCGGCCACAACACCGCACCCGTCTTACGCGCCCGCCGCCAGTCTGATGACGGTCACTCCGATAACGGTCCATCTGGCGGCGATCAGGACGCAACAAATCCCTACTGCTGCGGCATCTTGGGCTGGCCAAACCGATCGAGCCGCGGGAGGACACAAGCGCCTTTCGGGCCTGCGTGCTCCTTGCCGTCCGTGCATTTGTCGACGCACATGCGGTGCCACATCTCCTTGCCGGCCGCGATGCACAAGGCCTCCTGATCGATCTTCTGGATGGTCGGTCCGCTCGGGTTGGACCCGGGTGGCAGGGTCGGCAGCTTTTGGATGGCGGGCCCGATCGCTTTCGGCGGTGGGCCGCACTTGCCGTCGTTGCCCTGGTGGACCTCATTACCGGTGCATTTGGGGACGCAGTGGCCGTTCCACACGTCCTTGTTCTGAAGCCCACAGATGGCGTTCAGGTTGAGCTCCAGGCCGC
>CAZSWL010000039.1:0-5891 GCA_964610725.1 uncultured Bauldia sp. | reverse complement strand
GCTGCGCCGGGGGCTTGCCGCCGGCGCCGCGCCCGACAGCATCGTTTTTTCCGGCGTCGGCAAGACGGCCCGCGAGATTGCCTTCGCCCTCGAGGCCGGCATTCTCTGCTTCAACGTCGAATCGGAGGCGGAGCTCGCGCTGATCTCGGCGATCGCCAGCGCCCGGGGCGCCACCGCCGCCATTGCGGTGCGCGTCAACCCCGATGTCGACGCCCGCACGCACGCCAAGATCACCACCGGTCGGGCCGAGAACAAGTTCGGCATCCCGATCGAGCGCGCCCGCGACGTCTACGCCCGTGCCGCCCGCCTGCCGGGGATCAGGGTGAGCGGCGTCGCCGTGCACATCGGCAGCCAGATCACCGACCTCGCCCCCTACGACGCCGCCTACGCCCGGCTTGCCGAGCTGGTCGGCGTGCTGCGCGCCGACGGCCACGTCATCGACCACGTCGACGGCGGCGGCGGCCTCGGCATCCCCTACCGGCCCGACGAGCCGGCGCCGCCGCTGCCGGCCGCCTACGGCGAGGTGGTCCGTCGCCGCCTCGGCGGCCTCGACGCCCGCATCCTGGTGGAACCGGGCCGCGTCCTCGTCGGCAACGCCGGCGTGCTGGTGAGCGAGGTGCTGTACGTGAAGCAGGCGACCAGCAAGACCTTCGTCATCGTCGACGCGGCCATGAACGACCTCATCCGGCCGACCCTCTACGAGGCCCATCACGACATCCGCCCGCTCGCCGAGCCCGACCTCGCCGCCGAGCCCATGGTCGCCGACGTGGTCGGCGGCATCTGCGAAAGCGGCGACTACATCGCGCTCGGCCGGCGCCTGCCGCCGCTCAAGGCCGGCGACCGCGTCGCCATCATGACCACCGGCGCCTATGGCGCCGTCGAGGGCTCGACCTACAACAGCCGGCCGCTTGCCCCTGAGGTGATGGTCAACGGCAGCCAATGGGCGGTGGTCCGCCCGCGCCAGACCTACGACGAGCTGATCGCCATGGACCGCATCGCGCCGTGGCTCGCCGCAAGGTGATCGGGACGCGAGCGCGGACCATCTTGCCAGCATCGCGATTTCGGCTGAATCTGTGTTAGGTTTGGATTCTTCGGGGGGAACGGAGCAGGACCGGCGCATGAACGTGCCCGCCACGCCCCCTGACCAGCGCGATATCGCGCAAGAGCGCGCCCGCAGCCGTGTCGAGCGGGCGGTGCGCCATGCCCGCCTCAATCTGTGGTGGGAGGCGGTGTGGCCGCTGGTGGCGCCGTTTGTCGTGCTGGCGGGACTGTTCGCCGCGCTTTCCTGGTTCGGCTTATGGCGGCTCACCTCCACCCCGGTCCGTTTCACCGTTCTCGCCGCCTTCGCCGCTGCCGCGCTCTATTTCCTGTGGCGCGCCGCCGGCCTCACTCCGCCGAGCCGTGCCGCGGCCTTCTCGCGCGTCGAGCAGGCGACCGGCGCCGATCACCGCCCGGCGACGTCCTTCGCCGACGAGCTCGCCTCGCCCGTCGCTGACCCGGCCACGCAGGCACTGTGGCTCGCCCACCGCCGGCGGTTGCTCGCCGCCCTCGACCGGCTGAGCGCCGGCATCCCGGCGCCGCGGCTGGCCGCCCGCGACCCCTATGCGTTGCGCTTTCTGGTGGCGCTCCTCTTCGTCGCCGGCTTCGTCGTTGCCGGTCCCGAGCGCCTGCAGCGCCTCGGCGAGGCCTGGCAGGGCGGCGAGAGCGCCGCCGCCACCGCCGCCCGCATCGACGCCTGGGTGACGCCGCCGACCTACACCGGGCGACCGCCGATCTTTCTGACCGGCGACGCCGTCAGGCCGCCGGACGGCCAATACGCGGTGCCGACCGGCAGCGTTCTCACCGTGCGCACCGGCGGCGCCCACGACCTCAAGGTGGTCAGCGTTGCCGGCAGCCACGAGACGGTGGTTGCCGGCAAGGTCACCGGCGCCGGTCCGACGCCGCTGCTCGAGCACCAGGTGACGCTGAGCGAGCCCGGCACCGTCGCCGTACGCAAGGGCAACCGTGACGTGACCGCCTGGCGCTTCGCCGTCGAGCCCGACAATCCGCCCGAGATCGCCTTCCTCGACCGCCCCGGGGTGACCGCCAGCGGCGCGCTCGAGTTGTCTTATTCGCTCAAGGACGACTACGGCGTCGTCGCCGCTTTCGGCGAGATTGTTCCGGTCGACGGGATCGGCGACAACCATGGCAGCGCCCGCCCGCTCTATAAGGCGCCCAGCCTGCCCCTGTCGCTGCCGCAGATGCGCACCCGCGACGGCAAGGGCCAGACCATCCGCGACCTCTCCTCCCATCCGTGGGCCGGCGCCAAGGTTCGCCTGACGCTGGTCGCCCGCGACGACGCCGGCCAGGAAGGCCGCAGCCAGCCGATCGAACTGACCCTGCCGGCGCGCCATTTCAGCGATCCCCTCGCCCGCGCCGTGGTCGAGCAGCGCACCAAGCTCGCCCTCGACGCCAACGCAGCACCGCAGGTTGGTGATGCACTGGACGCGCTGACCCTGGCGCCGGAGAAGACCATCGACGACCTCGGCACCTACCTTGCGCTGCGCAGCGCCTACCATCGCCTTGCCGACGCGCGCAACGACGCCGACCTCAAGAACGTCGTCGATTACCTGTGGACCATCGCTCTCGGCATCGAGGGCGGCGACATGTCGCTTGCCGCCCAGGCGCTGCGCTCCGCCCAGGACGCCCTGCGCCAGGCGTTGCAGAACAACGCCTCCGACCAGGAAATCCAGCGTCTGACCGAGGCGCTGCGTCAGGCGTTGCAGCAATTCCTGCAGGCGCTCGTCCAGCAGGCTCAGCGCAACCCCGGCCTGGCCAACCTGCCGCCCAACGCCGACCTGCAGATGCTGCGGCCGCAGGACCTCAACCGCATGCTCGACCAGATCGAGAACCTCGCCAAGACCGGCGCCCGCGACGCCGCCCGCCAGCTGCTCAGCCAACTGCAGAACATGCTGGAGAACCTGCAGGCGGGCATACCGCAGCCGGGCGACCAGCAGAACAGTCAGATGATGGACAGTCTCAATCAGCTTGGCGACATGATCGGCCGCCAGGAGCAGCTGATGAACCGCACCTTCCGCGCCCAGCGCGGCCTCGATCCCAACGGCAACGGCCAGAAGCCACTGAGTAAGGACCAGCTGGAACAGGCGCTGCGCGAGTTGCAGCAGCAGCAGCAGGGGCTCCAGCAGCAACTCCAGCAGCTTCTCGGCAATCTCGGCCAGATGGGCATGGCGCCCAACGGCAAGCTCGGCCAGGCCGGCGAGGCGATGGGCAAGGCCGCCGGCAATCTCGGCCAGGGCCGTCCCGGCGACGCGGTCGGCAACCAGGGCGATGCCCTCGACGCGCTGCGTCAGGGGGCTCAGGGCATGGCCCAGCAACTCGCCGCCGGCGGTCAGCGCGGCAACGGCCTGCGCGGCGGCGGCACCAACTTCACCAACCGGGATCCGCTCGGCCGGCCGCAGCGCACCACCGGTGCCGACCTCGGCACCAGCGTCAAGGTTCCCGACGAGATCGATACCCAGCGCGCGCGCGAGATTCTCGACGCGATCCGCCGGCGCCTCGGCGACTTCGGCCGTCCCGCCTTCGAGCGCGACTACCTCGAGCGGCTGCTCGAGCAATTCTAGGCCGCCGCTCGACCACCACCCCGACGAAGGGCAGCCCGCGGAAGGCGTGCGCCGCGTCCATGCCGTAGCCGACGACGAAAAGGTCGGGGCAGACGAAGCCGACGTGGTCGGTCGCGAGCGGCTGGGCGAGCTTGCCCGGCTTTTCCAGCAGCACCGCAATGGCCACCTTGCGGGCGCCACGCTTCTCCATCAGGTCGCGCGCGAAGGCGATGGTGCGGCCCGATTCCAGGATATCGTCGATGAGCAGGACGTCGCGCCCGGCAACGTCGCTCTCGACATCGCGCACCAGCTTGACCTTGCCCGACGACACCTTGCCGGCGGCGTAGCTCGACAGCTGGATGAACTCCACCTCGGGCGACAGGCCGACGTCGTGCAGCGCCCTGAGGAGGTCGGCGGCAAACACGAAGCTGCCCTTGAGGATCGACACGACCAGCAGGTCGCGGTAACCGGCCGCGGCGATCTCGGCCGCCATTTCCAGATTGCGCGCGGCAATCGTTTCCGCGTCGAACAGGACGCGGATCGTCCGCCCTCTGACTTTCGGCATCAGCGCAATCCGATCGTATCGCCTTGGCGCGCGGCGAGTTTCAGGGTCACCTGGGTCGCCGCCGGCGACGGCGACGCCACGGCGCTACGAAAGCCGATCGACTGACCGGCGGCAAGTCCGTCGGCGGCCGGCTCGACCAGCCAGGACTGGACCTCGGCGCCGTCGGCCGAGCGCAGCGCCACCCGCACCGCCGGCAGGGCCACGTCGTGGCCCGACCGGTTGACGATCTCGCCCTCGACGATGACGGTGTCGACCCCGTGGACCGACACGGTCTGGCTTGTCACCTGCGCGAAGGTGAGGCTGGCGGCAGCGTCGGCCAGGCCGGGCACCTCCGGCAGCGCGGCGACGAAGGGAACCCGCACCAGGATGATGGCCACGACCACGGCGAGCGCCGCCGCGATCAGCTTGACGGCGCCGCGATCGCGCGGCGATGCGGCCGGTTTCGGCTGGCGCGGCGGCGGCGGTGGCGGCGGCTTGAAGCCGGCGCCGACATGTTCGATGACGAGGGCGTCGCTTACATCCGCCGGCGCGGCGAGCGCCGGCGCCTGCCGGCGCCGGTAGGGATCGTCGGCGATCAGCCGGGCGAGCCAGGTGGTGCCGCAGCGCTCGCAGCGGGCCATGCGGCCGGCCGGGCCGAGCGGCGCGCGAATATCGTAAGGTGTGGCACAGTGGGGACAGTAGATCGGCATGATCCGACCGGTTTTTCGTCGCTGCCGGCGAGCGTAGGGTGATTTGGTTAACGGGTTGGAAACCAAGATCGGGGTGCGCCCCGGCACTGCCTTGATCGGGTGTGATTGATCGTTAACAGGGTCTTAATGGTGCAGTGGCGACAGTGGCCGGCAACAACCGGCGCGACAGCGAGGCAAGCGCCTTGATCCGCTTCGAGAACGTTGGCCTGCGCTACGGCATGGGGCCGGAGGTGCTGCGCGACCTCACCTTCGAGGTCGCGCCGAAATCGTTTCAGTTCCTCACCGGCCCGTCGGGCGCGGGCAAGACCACCCTGATCCGGCTGTTCTTCATGGCGCTCAAGCCGACGCGCGGGCTGATTTCCATGTTCGGCCGCGAAGTGTCCGGACTGGCCAAGTCGGACCTGTTCTCGCTGCGCCGGCGCATCGGCGTCGTCTTCCAGGATTTCCGCCTGCTCGATCATCTCACCACCTTCGAGAACGTCGGCTTGCCGTTGCGCGTGCTCGGCCGCGAGGAGACCAGCTACCGTGCCGACGTGGTCGAGCTTCTGCGCTGGGTCGGCCTCGGTGACCGCATGCACGCCCTGCCGCCGATTCTGTCCGGCGGCGAGAAGCAGCGCGCCGCCATTGCCCGCGCCCTCATCACCCGCCCCGAGATCCTGCTGGCCGACGAGCCCACCGGCAACGTCGATCCGCCGCTCGCCCGCCGGCTGATGCGCCTGTTCGTCGAGTTGAACAAGCTCGGCACGTCGGTGATCATCGCCACCCACGACATCAACCTGATGAACCAGTTCAGCGCACGCCGGCTCGTCCTCGAGGATGGCCGGCTGACCATCTATGACTGACGCCGACATCGCCCACAGGATTCAGGTCGCCTCCTATCGCCGGCAGTCGCGTCTGGTCATGCGCCGGCCCAACCAGCTCATCCCCGAGAACACCGTCTCGGCCAATGCGCTCACCGTCGTCATCGCCATCATGAGCTTCCTCGCCTGCCTGACGCTGGGCGCGGTGACGCTGGTGCGCGACGCCTCGCGCTCCTGG
>CAZSWL010000038.1:0-2532 GCA_964610725.1 uncultured Bauldia sp. | reverse complement strand
AGCGGGTCTGCGGCAATTCGCCATCGACTACGGGGAGATCGGTACGGCACACCCCGCAGGCGGCCACCTTGATCAGCACTTGACCGTCGGCAAGCTCCGGCTCCGGCCGCGTTGCAAGCCGCAGCGGCTGGTGGGGACGGTCAAGCACCATCGCGCGCATGGGCCGATTCGGGCACGATTGAACGGGTCGGATCAAGTGGTTTGGCGCGACCGCTTGCCGGGCCGATGTTGGGCGACAATAATCGGTGAGTCGCTGCGCATGCGGGGTCTCGCGTGCGCCGTGACCGGTGCGACCTGGGGACCAGGACAAATGTCAGCACGGGTGTTCGCGATCGCCCTGGCGCTGTCGGCCATGTCGGCCGCGGCTCTGGCCGCCGGCAACGACCCGCCGGCCAAGAAACTGTTCAGCGAGGTCACGGTGCCCTCGCCGGGAACGCCGCGCGTGATCGGCTCCTACGCCAAGGGCTGTCTTGCCGGCGCCGATGCGCTGCCCGTCACCGGACCTCATTGGCAGGTGATGCGCCTGTCGCGCAATCGCAATTGGGGCGACCCCGAGCTCATTTCCTATATCGAGAAGTTTTCCCAGGACGCCGCCAAGGACGGCTGGAACGGCCTGTTGATCGGCGACATGGCGCAGCCGCGCGGTGGTCCGATGATCACCGGCCACGCCAGCCATCAGATCGGACTCGACGTCGACATTTGGTACGTCGAGATGCCCGATCACACCCTCACCGCCGAGGAACGCGAGACGATGCAGGCTGAGTCGCTGGTGATGAAGGGCAAGCTTGAGGTCGATCCAAACAGATGGTCGAGCCGGGACACGCAACTGCTCAAGCGCGCCGCGTCTTTCCCGGATGTGGCGCGCATCTTCGTCAGCCCGGCAATCAAGAAGGAGGCTTGCAACACCGCCGGCAGCGACCGCGGCTGGTTGCGCAAGCTGCGCCCGTGGTACGGCCATGCCGACCATTTTCACGTCCGCCTGCGCTGCCCGTCCGGCCAGCGCGGATGCATCGCCCAGGCTCCGCCTCCTCGCGGTGACGGATGTGGTTCTGATCTCGCCTGGTGGTTCCGGCCGCCACCGCCGCCTAAGCCGCACAAGGGGCCGTATCGACCGCCTCGGCAGCTGACCCTCGCCGACTTGCCCAAGGCCTGCAGCACAGTGCTTACCGCCGACCCCGGCGGCCTGTCGGACACCAACCTGGTCGTGCAGACGCCCTTGCCCCATCTTCGCCCGTCGACCAACTGACGCGGCCGCGCGGCCGTTTATTCGAGACGGATGCGGCGGGCAAACGCCCGCGGCGTTCTTCGGTAGATCTTTTCGCCGAGTTTGAACGCTTCCGCTTCCAGCGTGCGCCGCTCTTCGGCGATGACCGACAACTGACGCATCAGCGCCTGGTCGGCGGTTGGTGACAGGGCCAGTTTCTCCGCCAGCATGGCGTGATCGTGGTCGAGGCCGAGCAGTTCGCCTAGACGGTCAAGACGTCTGGCGAGCTGGCGGCTCCGGCCGGGAAGGCGGCGTCGCGCCAGGTGGATCAGATGCCACAGGCGCTTGACCTGCATGCGCCAGCGATGAAGGTCGGGTGTCGCCAGGCTGGTCCTGGCCAGCCGCATCGCCTCGCGACCGCGGTGGTAGGTCCGTTCCAGGGCTGAGTCGCAAAGCGCCGTGCCGTCGAAATCGGCATTGAAAGACGCGACTTTTCCGGCGGCGGCGGCGAGTTGCTGCTTCACCTGGCCGATCGGTGTCTTCTCCCGGTGCGCCGCCGCAGCCTCGTGGTCAAGCGTGCTGACGACCCGGTCAAAGCCGACGTCCTCGTTGATGGCGGAGGTTGCCGCCGCCATGGCGCGCGCGCTGGCCGCGGCAACATCGGCGTCGCGCGCCGTTGCCAGCAAGCGCGCCGCCCTGGCGACCTCGCGCCGGGCGGCCACCGCCTGCTGACCGAATTCGGGCTTGAGCACGCGCAACAGCGTGCGCACCCGCTTCAGGCGCTGACGAACCCGATGCACCCGTTGGTCGCGCGGCGCGAAGAGGTCGAGATCCCCTCGTGCCCCGTCAAGATCCTCACGCACCAGCCGCAACAGCGCGGTGGCGACGTCCTCATGCTTGCCTACGCGATGCGCCACGCAACCTCCCGCAGGCACTCATTATGCGCTGGCTGTCCTGGCCGTCGACGGACCCGCTCAGTTCGCTGCGACGCCGACGCCGACCGGACAAGTGACCCCGGTGCCGCCGTGTCCACAATAGCCGTTCGGGTTCTTCGCAAGGTACTGCTGGTGGTAGTCTTCGGCGAAATAGAATTGCGGCCGGTCAACGATTTCGGTGGTCACCGGCCCGTAGCCGTGCGCTTTCAGCTCTTTTTCGTAGGTGGCCGTGGCCGCCTCGGCGATTGCGCGCTGCGCTGCGTCGGCGACGTAGATGCCGGAGCGATACTGGGTGCCGACGTCGTTGCCCTGGCGCATACCTTGCGTCGGGTCGTGGCTTTCCCAGAACGTCTTGAGCAGCGCCTCGTAGGAAACCTTGGCGGGATCGTAGAC
>CAZSWL010000037.1:0-6961 GCA_964610725.1 uncultured Bauldia sp. | reverse complement strand
CATCGCCGGCGAGTAGACATCGCCGCCGGCGCACGGACCCATGATCACCGAGATCTGCGGAATGACGCCGGAGGCGAGCACGTTCCTCTGGAACACCTCGGCGTAGCCGCCGAGCGCCGCCACGCCCTCCTGGATGCGCGCGCCGCCGGCGTCGTAGAGGCCGACGATCGGCGCTCCTGCCTTCAGCGCCGTGTCCTGCAGTTTCATGATCTTCTCGGCGTGCGCCTCCGACAGCGAGCCGCCGAACACGGTGAAATCCTTGGCGAACACGAACACCGGCCGGCCGTTGACCGTGCCCCAGCCGGTGACGACGCCGTCGCCGGCTATTCTCTTCTCGGCCATGCCGAACTCGTTGGCGCGGTGCTCGACGAACATGCCGAACTCCTCGAAGGAGTCCGCGTCGAGAAAGACCGAAATCCGCTCGCGGGCGGTGAGCTTGCCGAGCTTGTGCTGGGCTTCGATGCGCCTCTCGCCGCCTCCGAGGCGGGCAGCGGCCCGGCGCTTCTCCAGTTCGTCGAGAATCTTCTTCATGGCCGCCATCGCCCTTGTTCATGCCGTGCCGGCTGATTATCACGAGACGGCGAAGCGGAGAAAAGGGCGCAGAACGGCGATGCACAACAGCAACGGCGCCACGTCGCATTTCGGTGGAGCGACGGGCGGTATCAGGCTTCTTCTCAGGCTCGAAGGCCTGGCGCTCGCGCTCGCCTGCATCGCCGGCTATGCCGGCACCGATGCGCCGTGGTGGCTGTTTCTGCTGCTGTTCCTCGCTCCTGACCTCTCGTTCGTAGCCTTTCTCGCCGGCCAGCGCATCGGCGCCATTGCCTACGACGCCGCCCACACCTCAATCGGCCCGCTGGCCCTCGGCCTTGCCGGATTCCTGACGGGAGCCGACCTGGCAGTCTCGCTGGCGCTCATCTGGGGTGCCCATGTCGGTATCGACCGCGCCCTCGGCTACGGCTTGCGATATCCCGCCAGCGCCGCGCGCACTCACCTCGGCCTCGTCGGCCGACCGGGCAACTAGGCCATGAGCCCCCGACACGGCCAGCGCTGCCGTCCGCAATCGACCGGAAACGACTCGATCCACCCAACCATTTCTTAACGAAGCGCTAAATACGCTGGGCTCCGTCGCAAGGATCGAGCCTCGGCCCGGCGTCGACTTCGCAACTGGAGTTCGTAGACGACATGCAAGGCACAGCGCTAGTGATTGTGATTGCGCTGGTCGTCGGTGCATTTCTTCTCGGCGCCTACGCCAGCGGCAGCCTGTCCCGGCCGCGACGTCGCCCTCCGTGGACTTCGCGGCCACCATTGCAACGCAGACACACTCCACCCGACCTCACGGACGTAGGACAGCAAATCCACGCCGTGATGGCGGCATCGTTTCAGAAGCAGAGACTGCTCAGCCTTAGAGAATACCGCGCATTCAAGACGATCGAAGAGCTCGTGATATCAGGAGGGCGCGGCTGCCGCGTCTTTGCACAGGCCAACCTCGGGGAAATCCTGAGATCGCCGGACCCCAACGCATACCGTTCAATCAACAGCAAGCGTGTTGACATCCTCGTCGTCGACAGAGGCGGTTGGCCGGTTCTGGCAGTCGAGTACCAGGGCAACGGACACTACCAAGGCGTTGCGGCGGCCCGCGACGCCATCAAGAAGGAAGCGCTGCGCAAAGCGGGGGTCGGGTACGTCGAGGTTTCCGCGACCGACACCGACGCACAAGTTCGAACCCGTGTGCGCGATGCGCTCGGTTGGCACGACACCCCGGCAACCGGCGGCCAGGATTCCAGGTCGGGCCCGCACGCACCGGCGATGCACTAGGCTACGGCGCCCCCCTCAGGATCAGCGCCGCAGCCTGCAACTCGCGCCAGCGCGGCTGGCGTTGCGCCAGGACCGCGTCGTCGACCCCCCATTGGCTCATCTGCCAGTTCTCGTCGACATGGGCGGCGAGCCACGCCGCCTCGGCCGTCAGCCGCCCGCGCGCCAGCGCCAGGGCGATGAACGCCGAGCCGGTGAGGGTCGTCGCGGTGTGGAGGGCGGCAAGAGCGAGCGCGTCGAGGCCCGTGAGCATCCCCTCGACGGCGGCGGCGACGCCGGGCGGCTGGGCGACCGGGACGACTCCTTGGGCCAGGGTGAGCTCGGTGCCGAACGCTTCGCCTACCCATGTCACCACCGGCGACCATGCCTCTTCCTGCGCCGCGACCAGCGATTGCGGCCCCTCAGCGCGATAGCAGACGAGGTCGCTCAAGGCGTACGCGACGATCTCGGCGCCGACCGCCGCCATCTCGCCCGCGACCCGGTCGATGGCCGCGTCGATGATGCGGGTGAGCGGCATGACCGCCGGGTCGAGCATCTCGCCCTGGGCTTCCCATTCGGCGGCAAGGGCATTGGCAACCGCCTCGCCGGCGACCACCATCGGCCGGCGGCCGGGCGTGCGGGCGACACGGCCGTCGAGCATGAGGGCGTAACCGCCATCGTGCGGCGCCACGCCGGCATGGCGATAGAAGCGCCGCGGCGGTTCCTTTCGCGCCAGGCGCCGGGCCGCGACCATCGGATCCGGCGGCGTCTCGCTCATATCGGCCGCCGGTTGACCAGATAGACGCCGCAGGCAACCAGCGCCAACGCCACGACCAGGTTGAGGCTGACCGGCTCCCTGAGGATCAGGCCGCCGAACGCCACGCCGAAGAGCGGAGTGAGGAACGTGAAGGCCGACAGCCGCGCCGCGGGGTAGCGGGAGATCAGCCAGAACCAGGCGAGATAGCTGGCCGCCACCACCGCCAGGACCTGATAGGCGAAGGCGATCGCCACCGGCCAGTCGATCCGGCGCACGAACGGACCGAACAGGGGCGCCAGTGCCAGCGGGATCACCGCTCCGAGCGCCAGCTGATAGGCGAGCACCTTTTCCGGCGGAGCGACGTTGAGGGCGGTGGTGCGGATGACCAGGGTGGTCGAGCCCCAGCCGAAGGCAGCCGCGAGGCAGAGCGCGTCGCCGATCCACGCCTGTGGCGAGGACACGCTGAGGCGATCGGCGAAGGCGACCACCACGCCAACGAACGCGGCCGCCAGCCCGGCAAGCTGCACCATGGCCAACCGCTCGCCGGGAATGAGGAAATGGGCGCCTACCGCCACGATGATCGGCGTGACGTAGAGGAACACGATGCCCCGCGACACGGTAGTGAAATCGAGCCCGACGTAAATGAACACGAATTCGCAGGCGAACAGCGTGCCGGCGACGATGCCGGCGGCGAGGGTACCGTCGCGGGCGAACAGGGGCTTGCCGCGCAGCCGGCACCAGCCGACGATCAGCAGACACCCGATGGCCGCCCGCACACCCGCCTGGAAGACCGGCTGGATGCCGCCGTCGGCGACCTTGATGGCGACCTGATTGAGCCCCCACGACAGGCACAGGACCACCAGCAGCGCTGCGGCGGCCGGATCGAGGCTGGCCCGTCTCAACCCGGCGTCGACCGTTGTCATTCCGCTTCCTCGCCGTCGTCACCGACCGTCGCATCGAAGCCGAGCAGGTTCCAGCTCTGCTGCATGTGCGGCGGCAACGGCGCCGTCACGTCGAGCACACCGCCGGACGGGTGCGGGATGACGATGCGGCGGGCATGGAGATGGAGTCTGTTCTGCATGCCGCCGGGAAGCTGCCAGTCGTCGGCGTCGAAGTACTTGGCGTCGCCGACGATCGGGTGGCCGATGTGGGCGGCGTGCGCCCGCAACTGGTGGGTGCGGCCAGTCAGCGGCCGCATGGTCAGCCAGGCGAGCTTGGCGCCGGCCTGGTCGACCACCGAGTAGAGCGTCACCGCGTGATCGGCGTCGGCGGCGCCGTGACGCGCCACCCGCATGCGTTCACCCTCGACGCCGCCCTGCTTGACCAGCCAGGTCGAAATGCGCCCTTGCCGCGGTTTCGGCACGCCCTTGACCAGGGCCCAGTAGATCTTGCGGGTGGCGCGGGCGCGAAAGGCGGCAGCCAGCTTCTGGGCGGCAAGGCGGGTGCGCGCCACCACCAGCACGCCGGCAGTGTCGCGGTCGAGGCGGTGCACCAGGCGCGGCTTCTGGCCCCTGCGGTCGGCGAGCGCCGCCAACATGCCGTCGATATGGCGGGAGAGCCCGGAGCCCCCCTGCACCGCCAGACCGGCCGGCTTGTTGAACACAAACACATCATCGTCCTCATGGAGCAGGAGCGAACGCAGGAACTCCTCCTCGCCGACTCCCGCGACCGCCGCGGTGGGCCGCGGGGTGGAAGCGGCCGACATGATCGGCGGAACCCGGACCGATTGGCCGGATTCCAGCCGCGTGCCGGTCTTGACGCGGCCGCCGTCGACCCGCACCTGGCCTGAGCGCACCAGCTTCTGCAGATGGCCGAACGACAGGTCCGGGTAGTGCGCCTTGAACCAGCGGTCGAGGCGCATGCCGGCTTCGTCCGGCGCCACTGTCTGGGTTTCGACGGTTGCCATGGTCGTGCGGGTGCACGTAAGACGGCCCGCTTCACAATATCAAGATAGCAAGCGACAGCGCCGGTGACCCTTGGCCCCTGCGGGCGAATGACGCAACGGCTCACGCCGCCAGGGGCGCGCTTTTGGTCGCCTTGAGCTTTTGCCGGTAGTCCTCGGGCAGGTCGCAGGCCAGCGCCAGCTGGTCGAGATATTCAATGTATTCCGACGACGGCAATCCGGGGTCGGCGGACGGCGTCGTCACATAGGTTTCGGCTTCGCGGACCTTGCCGTCGGGCAGGGTCACCTTGATGGACGCGCGATTGTGCGCGTTGTCCGCCACCGGCCGCCGCTTATCGTAGCCTTCCCACTGGTCGAGACGGCCGATGTCGCCGTCGGCAACCTGATAGAGCACGCCCCACACCGCCTCGCCCGGGGCCGGCTCCAGCCCGACGATCGCGCTCGCCCTGATCTTCGACCAGCGCGGAAACGACAGCCGGTAGCCGTCGAGCCGGGCCTTGCCAATGTAGCGCGCCTCGCGACAGCGCAACCGCATCTGCGTCGGATCGAGATTCGATCCATAGGCGAAATAGAGCATCCGCCGCACCCCCTGCTCCGCTCCCATGCATATGTGAGTCGCGGTGCATTGCCCATGGCCTCGCGCGGTCCCGATCGGCGGCCTGTTAAGATCGGTGACGACCTAGCCGGTGCGCACGGCGTTGAGGACGACCAGGTAGGCGCGCGGCAGGCCGTGGGTGCGCGCGCCGTCGATGATGGCGTTCATGTAGGCGGCCGAGGGCAAAGCACCGGTCCCGTCCGGGACAGCAACGTAGGTCACCGCGGCTACCGGCTCCGACCCGCCGACCTTGAGCACCGTCACCGCACGCAGCTCGTCGCGGTTGAGCTCTCTCGGGCCGTCGGGGTCGTAGCCATGCTGATAGTTGAGGGCGAGGACGTCCTCCTCGGGCACCTGGTAGAGCACCCCGAAGACGGTATCGTTGCGGCTCGGCGTGATGCTCGCCGCCGCGCATCCCCACGTGCGCGAGAAGCGCGGGAAGGTGAGACGATGATCGGTGAGCCGGGCGACGCCGAGGGTGCGGTAGCCCGGGCAGCGCTCGGCGATCTGCGCCGGATTCATGTCGGCGTCGTAGGCGAAATAGATCATCGCACCGCGTTCTAGCGCGGCGGTGCCGGGCAACAAAAGGCAAGCGACGACCGACGGTTAACGAGGGGGACGGCCGTCAGGCCGGCGCGCCGGTGTCCGCCGTCTTCACCGAGGCAAGAAATGCGTCGGCAAAGCGGGCAAGCTCCTGCCAATCGGTGTATTCGTGATCGCGGGTGGTGTCCGTCGCCTCCCCCTCGCGTTCCGCGATCCGCCGCATGATCCAGCGTGTCACGAAATTGTACCGCGTGTACGGAAGCGCGCCGGCCACGTGCTGGACGCGGGCCGGCGTCCAGCCGCCCTTGGCGCTGAACCGGGCCAGCCACTTGTCAAGCTCCGCCATCGCCTGCTGGCGGTGGAGCGTGTTGGCCGCCGCCATCGAGACCGACACGAACACCGAAGGCTTGGCGGTCAGCCCGGCCAGATGGCGCCTGACGAACCGGATCACCGCCGGTCGGTACGCGCCCATCTGCATGGAGGAGGCGACGATGGTCGCATCGAAATCGGCCGGATCGACGCCACCCGCCCTGCCGGCCTCGCGCACCTCGACGCTGGCGGACTGCTGCTGCACGCGCTCGGCGAGGAACTCCACCACCTTGCGGGTCTGTCCGTAGGACGTTCCGTAGACGATCAGGATGCGCATGGCCGCCTCCCATCTGGGACCGCTATGGGGGTCTCGCCGGCGCCGGGACGGGACGGCCCACCTTGACGGGCGTCAACGTCGCCGCGACCGCGCCTAGCCCCCGCCCCGCTCCTTCCTCACCTTCGCCCAGTGCGCCAGCCGCTTGCGGATCTCGCGCTCGAAGCCGCGGTCGGGCGGGTCGTAGAAGGTGCGCCGGCCGAGCCCTTCGGGGAAATAATCCTGCCCGGAGAAGGCGTCCGGCTCGTCCTGGTCATAGCGGTAGCCGGCGCCGTAGCCCTCCTCTTTCATCAGCCTAGTGGGCGCGTTGAGGATGTGCTTGGGCGGCACGAGCGAGCCGCCCTCCTTCGCCGTTGCCGTGGCGGCGCCGAAGGCGGTGTAGACGGCGTTCGATTTCGGCGCGGTGGCGAGATAGACGGTCGCCTCCGCGAGCGCCAGCTCGCCCTCGGGCGAGCCGAGATAATCGTAGGCGTCCTTGGCGGCGAGCGCGATCACCAGCGCCTGCGGGTCGGCGAGGCCGATATCCTCGCTCGCCATCCTGACCAGGCGGCGGCCGATGTAGAGCGGCTGCTCGCCGGCGTCGAGCATGCGGGCGAGGTAGTAGAGCGCGGCCTGCGGGTCCGAGCCGCGCAGGCTTTTATGCAGCGCCGAGATGAGGTTGTAGTGCCCCTCGCGGTCTTTGTCGTAGACCGCGACACGGCGCTGGAGGAAGCTGCCGAGTTCCGCCGG
>CAZSWL010000036.1:0-3738 GCA_964610725.1 uncultured Bauldia sp. | reverse complement strand
AACTTGATGATCGGCAGGTTGATGGCGCCGACCAGCGCCAGCACCGCCGCCGCGCGGGCCGCGCGCCCGGGCTCGTCGACCGCCTGCCACACCGCGATCAGGGCGAGGTAGATGAGAAGCAGCACCAGTTCCGAGGTGAGGCGGGCGTCCCACACCCAGTAGGCACCCCACATCGGCTTGCCCCACAGCGAGCCGGTGACGAGGGCAAGAAAGGTGAACACGGCGCCGATCGGCGCGGCGCTCTTGGCGGTCACGTCGGCGAGCGGGTGGCGCCACACCAGCGTCCCCAGCGCCGCGACCGCCACCACCGCGTAGCCGAGCATCGACAGCCACGCCGACGGCACGTGGATGTACATGATCCTGACGGTCTCGCCCTGCTGGTAGTCGGGGGGCGAGGCGAAGAAGGACAGGTAGAGGCCGACCGCCATGAGAACGGCCGCGAGCCCCCAGGTCAGCGGCAGCAATCTGGCCGAATAGCTGAGGAACCGGGTCGGATTAGCGAGGTCGACGAGCGCCATGGGCCTGATGTAGCGGCTGGACCGGGCAACGGCAACGCGGCCCTTCGTCTAGTCCAGCCCGCCCCTGAGCGCCGCGGCGGCGGCGAGCGGGGCGACGACGGCGCTGATCAGCGTCAGCGCCACCAGGATGAGCAGCGGGTCGGTCACCGCCACCGGACCGCCGAGGGCGGTGGCGCTCACCCCGAAGATCAGCACCGGGATGGTGAACGGCAGCACCAGCACCGCCACCAGCAGGCCGCCGCGGCCGAGCGCGGTGATGAGGGCGGCGCCGATCGCCCCGATCAGCGTCAGCGCCGGCGTGCCGACGAGAAGCGTCGCGGTGGTGAGCGCCAGCGGCGCCGGGGGAACGCCGAGGAGGAGCCCCAGCACCGGCGTCGCCACCACCAGCGGCAGGCCGGTGGCGAGCCAGGCGCCGGCGCATTTGGCGAGCACGGTGAGCTCGAGCGGCAGGTCGGCGAGCACAAAAAGGTCGAGCGAGCCATCGTCGTGGTCGTCGCGGAACAGCCGGTCGAGCCCGAGCAGCGTCGCCAGCAGCGCGCCGATCCACAGCACCGCCGGCCCGATCCGCGCCAGCAGCCTGAGGTCGGGCCCGACCGCGAACGGCACCACCGTCACCACGGCGAGGAAGAACACCAGCCCGACGAAGGCGCCGCCGCCGTGGCGGAACGACAGCCGCGCCGTCTGCATCGCGATCAGGCCCATCGCCGCGATCATGCCGTCCTCAGCGCGAGGGTGGCGGTCGGCTTGACCGGCAGGTCGAGGTGGGTGGCGACGACCGCCATGCCGCCGGCGGCAAGGTGCGCGCCGATCAGATGGCCGAGGCGGGCCTCGCCGGCTGCGTCGAGCGCCGTCGCCGGCTCGTCGAGCAGCCACAGCGGCCGCTCGACGAGCAGCAGCCGGGCGAGGGCGGCGCGCCGGCGCTGGCCGGCGGAGAGCACCGCGACCGGCAGCTCGGCGAGCCGCTCGAGAGCAAGCGCGGCGAGCGCCGGTTCGACGTCGCCGCCGCCCCACAGCCTCGCCCAGAACTGCAGGTTGCGCCGCACCGTCTCCGACGGCTTCAGTCCGTCGCGATGGCCGACGTAGTGGAGGCGCGTGCCGATTTTTTCCTCGCCGGCGGGAACGAGGCTCACCTCTCCCGCGCTCGGCGGGAGCAGGCCGGCGATCAGCCTGAGCAGGGTCGATTTGCCGGCGCCGTTGGGGCCGGTCACCGCCATCAGCTCGCCCGCCGTGACGGAGAAGCTCACCCCGGCGAACACCTGGCGGTTGCCGCGCACCGCCGCAAGCTCGCTGGCGCTCAGCCGAACGGAGACGGGCGCGGTGACGGCGGCGGGGCTGGTTTCTTGATCGTGTGGCATCGCTGACCCAGATTGACTATAAGCCGCCGACATCCGTCGTTGCCTGCCGCGCCGCGAGCACTGCTGCGCCGGCGTTTGCCCTCAAAGACCCGAGGAGTTGACGTGCCCCCGTCGCTCGACAGTTTCAAATCGCGCCGCACCCTGACCGTCGCCGGCAAGGACTATGACTACTACAGCCTGCCCGATGCCGAGAAGAACGGCCTTGCCGGCATCTCGCGCCTGCCCTTCTCGCTCAAGGTGCTGCTGGAGAACCTTCTGCGCCACGAGGACGGCCGCACCGTCACCGCCGACGACATCCGCGCCATGACCGGCTGGCTCGCCACCCGCGCCAGCGACCGCGAGATCGCCTTCCGTCCGGCGCGCGTGCTGATGCAGGATTTCACCGGCGTGCCGGCGGTGGTCGACCTCGCCGCCATGCGCGACGCCATGGCGACGCTCGGCGGCGAGCCGGCCCGCATCAATCCGCAGATTCCGGTCGACCTCGTCATCGACCAATCGGTCATGGTCGACTATTTCGGTCGCCCCGGCGTGTTCGAGAAGAACGTCGAGCGCGAGTATCAGCGCAACGCCGAGCGCTACACGTTCCTGCGCTGGGGCCAGTCCGCCTTCGACAATTTCCGCGTCGTGCCGCCGGGCACCGGCATCTGCCACCAGGTCAACCTCGAATACCTCGGCCAGACGGTATGGACGAGTGAGGAGGACGGCCGCACCTTCGCCTATCCGGACACCCTCGTCGGCACCGACAGCCATACCACCATGATCAACGGTCTCGCCGTGCTCGGCTGGGGGGTGGGTGGCATCGAGGCCGAGGTCGCCATGCTCGGCCAGCCGATCTCCATGCTGATCCCCGAGGTGGTCGGCTTCCGTCTCCGCGGTCGGCTGAGCGAGGGCGTCACCGCCACCGACCTGGTGCTGACGGTGACCCAGATGCTGCGCAAATTCGGCGTCGTCGGCAAGTTCGTCGAGTTCTACGGCGACGGCCTTTCCCGGCTGTCGATCGAGGATCAGGCGACCATCGCCAACATGTCGCCGGAGTTCGGCGCCACCTGCGGCTTCTTCCCCGTCGACGACGACACCCTTGCCTATCTCAAGGCGACCGGGCGCGCGGAGGAACGCATCGCCCTGGTCGAGGCCTACGCCCGCGCCCAGGGCATGTTCCGCACCAACGACACGCCCGATCCGGAATTCACCGCCACCCTGTCCCTCGACCTCGGCAGCGTGGAGCCCTCGCTCGCCGGCCCGAAACGGCCGCAGGACCGGGTCGCCCTTGCCCACGCCGACACCGCCTTCGAGGCGGCGCTTGCCGACTTCCGCGACATCAACGGCGGCGACCAGGCGTCCGACATGGACGAGGAAGGCGGCGGCTCGGTGCCCGAGCTCTATCGCTCGGCCAAGGTCGCCGGCAAGGACTACAGGCTGACCGACGGCGACGTTGTCATCGCCGCCATCACCTCGTGCACCAACACCTCCCACCCGAGCGTGCTGATCGCGGCGGGGCTTCTCGCCCGCAACGCCCGCGCCCGGGGCCTCACCGTCAAGCCGTGGGTGAAGACCTCGCTCGCGCCCGGCTCGCAGGTGGTCACCGAATATCTCGCCAAGGCCGGCCTGCAGGAGCACCTCGACGCGCTCGGCTTCAACCTCGTCGGCTATGGCTGCACCACCTGCATCGGCAATTCAGGGCCGCTGGCGGAAGAGATCTCCGACGCCATCGGCTCGAAGGAGCTGGTCGTCGCCTCGGTGCTCTCGGGCAACCGCAACTTCGAGGGCCGCGTCAATCCCGACACCCGCGCCAACTACCTCGCCTCGCCACCGCTGGTGGTCACCTATGCGCTGACCGGCTCGATGCGCGTCAACGTCACCACCGA
>CAZSWL010000035.1:0-6205 GCA_964610725.1 uncultured Bauldia sp. | reverse complement strand
TGAACTGGGTCATGCGGTTGAGCCAGCCGAGGCGGGCGACGCAGTTCAGAATCCACGTCAACTCGGCATGGGCGCAGACCTGCGACTGGTTGAAAAGAATGCTCTTCACCGGGTCGATGCCGGCGGCGACGAAGGCGGCGGTCACCTGGCGGGTGGCGTTGGCCAGCTCCTTGGGACCGCCCCACACCGAGGCCGGCACGGTGATGGCGTGGAGATCGACCACGCAATAGATGCACTCGTGCGTCTTCTGCAGCTCGGCGAAGCGCTTGATGGCGCCGAGATAGTTGCCGAGGTGGAGATGGCCGGTCGGCTGGACGCCGGAAAAGACCCGGCGGGTGAAGGTGGTCATGGGTGGGGTCCGGGCGGCAGTGGCGGCGGGGTTATGACGGAGGCGGGAGCCCCACGCAAGGGCGTCAGGCGCGGCGACGGACGGTCGTCAGCGCGCGGCGAAAATCGACGACCCCGGTGAAGTGACAGAACAACGCATAGAGCGCGACGCCGGCGACGACGAGGACGGCGACGGTCAAGGCGCGCACGAGGAGGCGCGGATCGGCGAGCGCCGCGGCAAGCAGCGACATCGCCAGCACCAGGCAGACGCCCATCAGAAGCGAGGCGAGCGCCAGCAGCGGCAGCCGCCGCGTCAGCGCGGCATCGGCGTGCAACTGGTCGCGCCGCCACAGCGTCACGCCGAGCAGCGCGGCGTTGATCCAGCCGGCAAGAGCGGTGGCGATGGCGATGCCGACGTGGGCGAGAAACGGGAACAGTGCCAGCGACACCACCACGTTGACGATCAACGCCACGCCGGCGAACCACATCGGGGTGCGGGTGTCCTCGCGGGCGAAGAAGCCCGGCGAGAACACCTTGATCAGGATGAAGGCCGGCAGGCCGACGGCGAAGGCGACGAGCGCATGAGCGGTGGCCACCGTGTCGGCGGCGGAGAAACTGCCGCGCTGGAACAGGACATCGATGATCGGAGCGGCCATGACGACAAGGGCGATGGCGGAGGGCAACGCCAGCGCCATGGCGAATTCGAGGGCCCGGTTCTGGGTGTGGTGGACGAGGTCCATGCGGCCGGCACCGAGCTGGCGGGAGAGATCGGGCAGCAGCACGATGCCGATGGCGATGCCGACGATGCCGAGCGGCAGCTGATAGATGCGGTCGGCGTAATAGAGGTACGACACCGCACCCGGCGCCAGCGATGCGATGATGGTGCCGATGACGATGTTGACCTGGGTGATGCCGCCGGCGAAGAGGCCCGGCAGCGCCAGGGCGGCCAGCCGCCTCACCTCGGCGGTCCAGCGCGGGCGCACGGGCCGGAAGACCATGCCATCGGCCGCCGCCGCCCACAGCACCAGCGCGAACTGGAGCACGCCGCCGATCAGCGTCGCCCAGGCGAGCACGACGCCGGCGGTCTCGCTTTCCTCGTAGCCGAACCAGAAGACGCCGATGAGCGCCGCGATGAAGACGACGTTGAGTAGCGCCGGGGCGAAGGCGGCGGCGGCGAACTTGCCGCGGGCGTTGAGGACGCCCGAGTAGAAGGCGAGCAGCGAGACCAGGGCAAGGTAGGGAAATGCGATGCGGGTGAGTACCACGGTGAGGTCGAACTTCGCGGGGTCGGCGGAGAAGCCCGGAGCCAGTACGAACATGGCGAGCGGCATGGCAATCTCGATCACCGCGGTGAAGAGGAGGAGCGCGGTCAGGAGGCCGCTCAGCGCGGTTTCGCCGAAGCGGCGGGCCGCATCCTCGCCCTCCGTTTCCAGAGCCTTGGCGAACAGCGGCACGAATGCCGAATTGAAGGCGCCCTCGGCGAACAGGCGACGGAACAGATTGGGGAAGCGGAAGGCGACGAAAAAGGCGTCGGCAACCGGGCCGGTGCCGAGCGCGGCCGCGATGAGCACGTCGCGGACGAAGCCGAGGACGCGGCTCGAGGCGGTGGCGCCGCCGACGGTCATGAAGTTCTTCAAGAGCGACATGATGCAGCCGTCCCACCCCGGGCCGCGACCATTGCCGTCTTCACGCCGGCTCCTTGCGGCGCGTGCGGCTCTCGCCGGGCGCCCGGTCGCCATCGAAAGCGGTCGTGAGACGCCGGCGAATCGCCGCTTGGCGGCCGGGGGTGACGATCTTGTGGCTGGTCAGGTCGGTCACGTAGAAGACGTCGACGGCGCGTTCACCGAAGGTGCTGATGTGGGCCGAGGCGATGTTGAGGTTGAGATCAGACATCGCCCGCGTCAGGTCGTAGAGAAGGCCGCTGCGGTCGAGGCCGGAGGCCTCGATGACCGTGAACCGATTCGACCAGGAATTGTCGACGACAATGGCGGTCTCGAGGGCGAAGGCGCGCAGCCGCGCCCGGCGCTGCACGTTGCCGGCGATGATCTGCGGCAGCTGCACGCGCCCGGCCAGCGCCGCTTCGATCAGTTCGGTCACCCGGCGCGCCCGCCGCTCCTCGTCGATCTCGTCGTCGAATTCGCGGCCGATCGAGATCGAATCGAGCGCCTGGCCGGTGGTGGTGGTGAAGATCTCGGCGCTGACGATGTTGGCCCCGGCCACGGTGCAGGCGCCGGCGATCACCGACAAAAGGCGCGGGTGGTCGGGGGCGAGCACGGTGATCTCGGTGACCCCTTCAAAGGCATAGGTGGCAACGGCGGTGGCGAGCGTGCGTTTTGCGGCGTCGGCGTCGCGCATGAGAGCGGCGTGGGCGATCTTGTGGGGAAGATCGACACGCAGCCAATAGGCGGGGTAATGGCGCTTCAGGTAGGCGGCGCGCTCCTTCGCCGGCCAGTCGGCGAGGGCGGTTGCGAGCTCCGCCTTGGCTTCGGCGACGCGGCGGTCGCGGGCAACCTGGCTGTAGCCGCCGGTCAGCACCGGCTCGGTCTCGTAGTAGAGCGTGCGCAGGAGCTGACCTTTCCAGCCGTTCCACACGCCGGGGCCGACCGCCTTGATGTCGGCGACGGTCAGCACCAGCAGCATCTTCAGCCGCTCCAGCGACTGAACGACGGCGGCGAAGTCGAGAATGGTCTTGCGGTCGTTGAGATCACGCGACTGGGCGACGATGCTCATCGTCAGGTGCTGCTTGACCAGCCAGACGACCAGTTCGGTGCGGGCGGCGTCGAATCCGAGGCGCGGGCAGAAGCGGCGGGCGACGCGCGCGCCAGCGAGCGAATGATCCTCGGGACGGCCCTTGGCGATGTCGTGCAGAAAGAGGGCGACGTAGAGGGCCTCGCGGTCGCGGATGCCGGGCAGGACCTCGTTGGCGAGCGGGTGGGCGTCGGCGAGTTCGCCGCGCTCGATCTCGGCAAGCACGCCGATGGCGCGGATGAGATGCTCGTCGACGGTGTAGTGGTGGTACATGTTGAACTGCATCATCGCGACGATCTTGCCGAAGTCGGGAACGAAGCGGCCGAGGACGCCGGTCTCGTTCATGCGGCGTAGCACCGCTTCCGGCTGACGGCGCGAGGCAAGAATGTCGAGGAACAGCCGATTGGCTTCCTCGTTGTCGCGCAAAGTCGCGTCGACCAGCCGCAGCGAGCGGGCGATCTCCTTCATGGCATCGGGGTGGAAGGCGAGATCGTAGCGGTCGGCGAGATGGAAGATGCGGATGATGTTGACCGGGTCGCGCGCGAACACCTTGTCGTCGGCGGTGTTGATGCGGTCGTTGTCGACGATGAAGTCGGTGGAGCCGGGAATCTTGCGACGGCGGCGGGCGGGCAAGCCGAACAGGCGGCTGAGCATCGGCGCCGACTTGCCGTGGTGTTCCTCGAGCGAGGCGCAGAAGATGCGGGTGAGGTCGCCGACGTCCTTGGCGATGAGGAAGTAGTGCTTCATGAAGCGCTCGACGTCCTCAAGCCCGGGGCGGGCGGTGTAGCCGAGCCGGCGGGCCATCTCGCGCTGGACGTCGAAGGCCAGGCGCTCTTCGGCACGGCCGGTAAGGAAGTGGAGGTGACAGCGCACCGCCCACAGGAAGTCCTCGGCCTTGTGGAACAGGCGCAACTCGCTGCGTGAGAACACGCCGCGTTTGATCAGGTCGTCGTCGCCGGTGGCACGGTAGAAATACTTGGCGATCCAGAACAGGGTGTGGAGATCGCGCAGGCCGCCCTTGCCCTCCTTGACGTTGGGCTCGACGAGATAGCGCGAGGCGCCCTGGCGGCGATGGCGCTCGTCGCGCTCGGCGAGCTTGGCGGCGATGAACTCGGGGCCGGTGCCCTTGATCACCTCGCCGCCGAAGCGGGCGGCGAGCGTCGTGGCAAGGGCGTCGTCGCCGCAGATGCGGCGGGCTTCGAGCACGGCGGTGCGGATGGTCATGTCGGAGCGGGCGAGGCGGATGCACTCGTCGATCGAGCGGGTGGCGTGGCCGACCTTGAGACCGAGATCCCACAGCACGTAAAGAATGAACTCGACGACGCTCTCGCCCCACGGCGTCTGCTTGTAGGGGAGGAGAAAAAGAAGATCGACGTCGGATCCCGGCGCCAGCGTGCCGCGACCGTAACCGCCGACAGCCACCACCGCCATGCGCTCGGCGGCGGTCGGGTTGGCGGTCAGGTAAAGGTGATCGGCGGCGAGGCGATGGACGGCGACGACGATGTCGTCCTGCACCGCGGAGAGATGACGGGCACACTGGGTGCCGCGACCGTCGGCGACCAGCTGACGCTCGGCCTCGGCGCGGCCGTCGGCAAGACGCGCCTTGAGCAGGGCAATCATTTCGGCCCGCGCCGACGCCGTGAGCTCGCCGCGGACCGGGCCGGCGAGAGCGATCAGACGGTCGCTCAGGTCGCGGGCGTCGGGACGGGCATCGGACGCGAAGGCGGTCTTGTTCATGGCCGACGGATGTGGGATTCGCGCGCGGCGGACCCTAGCCGGGTTTGGCGGCGGGCGCCAATCGTCGGCGTGTCCCCGCTTCAGCCGCGGTGGGCGGCGATGATGTCGCGGTAGGCGTTGAAGCTCTGCTTGGGAATGCGCTTCTGAGTGGCGAAATCGACATAAACCATGCCGAATCGGCGCTGGTAGCCCTGAATCCACTCGAAATTGTCGAACAGACTCCAGACCAGGTAGCCGCGCACGTCGACGCCCTCGCCGCGTGCCTTCAGCGTCGCCTCGATGTGACGGGCAATGTAGTCGGTGCGCAGCGGGTCGTTGACCAGCCCGTCCGCCATCACCTCGTCGAAATCGCCGAAGCCGGCGCCGTTCTCGGTGACGGCGACCGGGGGGTTGCCGTAGTCGTCGCGGATGCGGACGAGCAGCCGATAAAGCGCCTCCGGCCGGACCGGCCCGTTGAACGCCTTGACCTTGTCGGGATTGGTGTCGGCGTTGCCCCAGCCGAGGGCGAGCGGATAGCGCTCGTCGTGGCGCACGTAGGCGGGCGAATAGAAATTGATGCCGACGAAATCGACCGGGTTCGCCTTGAGCACCGCCATGTCGGCGGCGGGTGGCGTGAAGTCCGGATTGTGCACCTGCAGGGCGGCGACCACCTCGGCCGGATAGGTGCCGCGCAGCACCGCGTCGAGCGGCCAGCGGTTGAGGAGCCCGTCGGTGAGCGCGGCGGCGGTGACGTCCTCGGGCTTGGCGGCATCGACCGGGATCGTCGGATAAAGCGGCAGGGCGATGCCGATCATGCCGGCGCGACCGAGGGCGCGGTAGGCGGCAACGGCGCTGGCGTGGGCGGTAAGCATGTTGTGCTGGGCCGGCGCCTGGCGGCCGAAGTCGGCGCTCGAATGACGCATCGGATCGGGGTGGCGGTCGCGCGCCTTCTCCGCGATCAGGTCCATCATGAAGAGGTCGATGTAGGGCTCGTTCAGGGTGATGAACGTCGAGACGCGATCGGCGAGCGCGCGGAAGACGACGGCCGCATAGTCGGCGAACCAGTCAATCACCTCGCGGTTGTGCCAACCGCCTTTGGCGTGGAGCGCCTGCGGGAAATCCCAGTGGTAGAGGGTAGGCAGCGGGGTGATGCCGGCGGCAAGGAGATCGTCGACGAAGCGGCTGTAGTGGTCGACGCCGGCCTGGTTCACCGTCCCGGTTCCCTCCGGCAGGATGCGCGGCCACGACACGGAGAAGCGGTAGGCGTCGAGGCCGGCCTCGCGCATCAGCGCGATGTCGGCGAGCGACTGGGCGCGGTCGTAGGCGTTGATGGCTATGTCGGCGTCGTACTGGGTGCCGACGACGGCCTCGGTGATGCGGTCGTCGTGGGTGTAGACGTCCCACTTGGACGGGC